>JAFTMU010000124.1 GCA_017452215.1 Clostridia bacterium | reverse complement strand
CGGGATTTGCCCCGGAGGATCGCCTCGTATACGCCGATCTCGTGCTTGAGGAAGCCCGGGAGCAGAGGGGATTTTTCTTCGATATTGTGTCTCCCGAGGTAAAGCTCCTCCTCGGTATAGGTCTCGCACTCTCCCGTATAGCGGGCGGCGAGAATGCGGTAGTATTTATCTTCAAGGACCAGGGTCTCCCCCGTGATGGAGAAGCCGTTTTCCAAAAGCCACGCCCGCAACAGGTGGGAGCGGGACATGGGCTGCAACACAAGTCCGATGCCCTCGGTTTTGATCCAAGGTGCCTCTGACAGAATGCGCAGGATCAGCTCTCCTCCCATACCGAAAATCAGGATATCGTCAGGGCAAAAGCTCTCGGTGCCGTGCAAGCCGTCGGTTTTGAGGGTGGAGATGCTTTGCTCCAAGCCTGCTCGGAGAATATTTGCCTTGGCGGACTCGATGGGCCCTTGGTTGATATCGCAAGCAAGAGCGCAGGCGCTGATCCCCTCCCCCACCAGATAAATGGGCAGGTAGGCATGATCGGTACCCACGTCGATGACTCTGCCGCCTTTCTTTAAATATGGGAGCGCCGCCAAAAGGCGTTTTCCCGGTGTAATAATGGTTTGCATAGGCTCCTCTGCTTCCAAGCGATGAGTGCTTGGGTCTTTTTTCTTTCAGTATTCAAAATGGAAAAATGCGTCGAGAAGCGTTTTTCAGCATTCCCGACGCACGACTCATTACTTCTTTTGCGCAAAGAAATCGTTGAGCTGCTTTACCAATGCGTCTGCATCGGTGCCGTGAACGGCGCAAGCATCCTCAATGGACTCACCTCTGGATGCGGGGCATCCCAAGCAATGCATTCCGATTGCGAAAAAGAACTGCGCAGTTTCGGGATCGTGATCCAAAACGTCGCCGATAATGGATTTTTTGGTTACTACCATGGCGGTTTTTCTCCTTTTTGAATTTTGCATACCGAAAAATCGGCACTGTTACCTTATTATACCCCATTTTGTGTCCTTTGTCAATCACCCGCCGTTCTTTTGGGCCAAAAAAACGCAAAAAAACGCCGATACGCTTCTCTTGACGGCTTGACAACAGACGAAAAAACTGCTATAATTTAAAGTGGATGAAAACGTCGCTTTTGGACGGAAAGGAGTGTGCGATGAAAAGTGCCTTTACTGAAATCGTAGGCAACCGGCGCTTGAAGGAGCGCCTGTGCGCCGATATCCTTTCAAATCGCCTCTCCCACGCCTATATCATCGACGGGGGCAGAGGCTCGGGAAAGCACACGCTTGCTCTCTCCATTGCCGCCGCCGTTGCCTGTGAATGTAAAAAGGACGGCGACGCTCCTCTGCCCTGTCGCACCTGCTCCTCTTGTAAGAAGATCCTCTCGGGAAATTCTCCCGACGTGATCTATATCTCCAAGGGAGACCGTGCCACCCTTGGCGTGGAGACGATCCGTGAATTAAAGAGTGACGTTTATATTGCTCCCAACGATATCAGCGCAAAGATCTATATCATTGAGGACGCACATCTGATGACCAAGCAGGCGCAAAATGCCTTTCTCCTCACCTTAGAGGAGCCGCCCCCATACGTTCTTTTTTTGCTTTTGTGCGAGGGGACCGAGGCGCTTTTGGAAACGGTTCGCAGCCGTGCGCCAACCCTTCGGACCGAGCCGATCGGCACTGATGAGATCGGTGAATATCTCATAAAGGCAGTTCCCGAAGCCAAGCGGATCAAGTCCGACTCTCCCGATGAGTGGGGGGAGATCCTTGCCGCCGCCGATGGGAGCATCGGGCGTGCCATTGCCCTTCTGGATCCCAAGGCGTACAAGCCCATCGTTGAAAAACGGCGGGCTGCCAGAGAATTCGTCACTCTGTGCGCCGAGAAAAAAAGCAGCACGGACGCTATGCGCTTTCTCCTCTCCTTTTCCAAAAAAAGCCGTGAGGGACTGGCGGAGCTGTGGAACGAGACCTTGCTGTGCTTGCGGGATCTTTTGCTGTTAAAGCAGACCGAAAACGCTCCCCTGTGCTTCTTTTTCGACCGTGAGGAGGCGCTCTCGCTTGCCTACTCCTTTACCACGCCGAGGCTGCTTTCCCTGTGCGACGGCGTAAGCCGTGCTTTGGAGTCTTTGCGTCGCAACGCCAACGTGCGCCTGACGCTGATGGCGTTGGCAACAGACTGCGGTCTGCTATAAGTACGGACGAATATATGCTCATGACGCTTCATGAAAGAAAGGAAATTGATTCAGAACATGGAAGAAAATAAGATCAACGCCCCCCGTGAAAACGATCAAACGGGCGGCGAAAAGCGGCCTCACCGCCGCAATCACCGTGGCGGGAAAAAGCATCACAACCGCCAAAAGCCCGCCCAGAACGAGGCGAGCCGCCCGGAGACGCCTGCCGTGAGTGGTGGCGAGGGCGAAAAAAACAATGAAAAGAAGGTCTCTGCGCAAAATCAGGATCGCAAGCGCAAGGATCGCAAAAACAAAAAGCCGGGGGGACAAAAAAGACAACCCGAGCATTTTGCTCACAAGGATGACATCTACGGCAACCCCCAAGAGGAAAAGGAGCTGGCGGAATGGAGAGCAAAGATCGTTCTCAACGCCCAAGAGCCCCTCTCCTCCCCGATAGTGCCCAGGACTCCTGTGGAGAAAAAGGAGCCCGTTGTAGAGGAGTCCGTTGAGATCCCCGAGGGAACCGACTTGTTTGAATCCCCTGTGATGCAACCCGTGAAAAAAGACAGCGGAGAGCGTGTTGAGGTGGTGGGCGTTCGGTTCCGTTCGGCAGGCAAGACCTATTACTTTGCTCCGGGCGGTTACACTCTGCAAAAGGGCGACTTTGCCATCGTAGAAACGGCACGGGGCCCTGAATTCGGTGAGATCTGTTTGGAAAACAGCATGGTGGATGCCAGCGAAACAGTGACCCCTCTGCGTCCCCTGCTCCGCATCG
>JAFTMU010000009.1 GCA_017452215.1 Clostridia bacterium | reverse complement strand
TGGGCTTGGAGGAGATTTCCTTCCCCCAAAAGACTATGTTGGGCGCCATGGCGCACTATGTGGCGGAGGGAAGCGTTTCTTCCTTTGTGCCCATGAATGCTAATTTTGGAATTATTGAGCCTCTGGGCGTTCGTGTGAAAGGTGGAAAAAGTGCTAAAAATGAGGCGCTGTCTGCCAGGGCTTTGGAGGAAATCTCCCGTTTGAAGGAGCAATTAAAATGAAACGGATTATTTTGGATATGATGGGCGGAGATCTGTCTCCTGCTGAAACGGTCAAAGGCGTATGCCTTGCCGCACAGGAGCTGGAGCCTGCCCACTATCTGCTGGTTGGCGATCGAGAAGCCATTCTTCGGGCGGCTCGGGAAGAGTCGCTTTCCGTGGATGGCATGGAATTGGTGGATGCTCCGTCTGTGGTTACCATGGAGGATGATGCACAGTGCGTCATCCGATCCAAGGCGGATTCCTCCATGGCCATTGGCCTTCGGATGTTGGCCGATGGCAGGGGAGATGCATTTGTCAGCACAGGAAATACGGGTGCTCTCTTTACCGGTGCCAATTTGTTGGTGCGAAAGGTCAAAGGCATCCGTCGTCCTGCCATCGCCGCCCTGCTTCCCATGCAGCCTCCTGTGCTATTGGTGGATTCGGGGGCGAACATTCAAGTGACACCCGAATATCTGGAGCAGTTTGCTGTGATGGGAACGGTGTATATGAAGCGAATGTTTTCTCTGTCTTCTCCTCGGGTTGGACTTTTGAACAACGGCTCGGAAGAGCAAAAGGGAACCCGTTTGCAACAGGAGACCTACCGGTTGCTGTCTGAAAATCCATCCTTGAATTTTGTGGGCAACGTAGAGGGGAATCGTGTCATGCAAAACGCTTGCGACGTGTTGGTGGCCGATGGCTTTACGGGAAATGTTTTTCTGAAGACGATGGAAGGCATGGGAAAGCTGATGCTGGTTACCATGAAGGACATGTTCTATGCAGGTCTGCAAACTAAGTTTGCGGCGTTGCTGTGCCGAAAGCAGATCGGTTCGATCAAAAAGAAGTTTGATGCAAGAGAGTTTGGGGGCGCACCGATCTTAGGCGTGTCCAAGCCTGTCATCAAGGCACACGGCTCTTCGGATGCCAAGGCCTTCAAAAACGCCATTCGCCAGGCCATGCTTTGTGCAGATCTTTCGGTGACCGAGGAGATCTCGGCGCAGGCACAGGAATGGAAGGCGTGGAAAAAGGAAATGGCCTCAAGGGAACAAGCATCGGAGACTATATTTGTAAAAAACGACGATAAAAAAAGGGAGAAAGAATAGATCATGCAAGCTTTTTGTCCTGAACCGTTGGAAGAAACGATTGGATATCACTTTCAAAACCGAGAGCTTTTGAAAGAGGCTCTGACCCATTCCTCCTATGCCAACGAGTCTAAAACCAAGAAGCAGCGAGTGGTTTGCAATGAGCGGTTGGAGTTTTTGGGAGATACCGTTCTTTCTTTGGTGGTCAGTGAGTTCTTGTTTCGGGAGTATCCTGATCTTCCGGAGGGGATTTTGACTAAAAAGCGAGCCGCTTTGGTACAGTCTCAAGCGCTGGCCTCTTATGCCAGATCAGTTGGCTTGGGAGAGTATCTTTTGCTGGGAAACGGGGAGGAACGCAATTGCGGACGAGAACGGCAATCCACCTTGGAAAATGCCTTTGAGGCATTGTTGGCGGCCATCTATCTGGATGCAGGGGCCGGAGAGTGCGGACATCAAACGGTTTGTGCCTTTTTGCTTCCCATTATCCAAAAGGAATTGGCTGATGATTTTCATTCCTCTCACGTGGATTCCAAAACCGAGCTGCAACAGCTGATCCAACAGGCAGAGGGCGATTTTTTGGAGTATGAGGTGGTTTGCGAAAGCGGCCCCGACCATGATAAGGAGTTTGAGGTGGCCGCAAAGCTGAATTCCAACGTAATCGGTTTGGGAAAAGGGCACTCGAAACGGGAGGCGGAGCAAAATGCGGCGATGGAAGCGCTGCGCCTGTTTGGGGAGATCCATTAAATTTGTAAAAAAGAAAACAATATTTTTTTGTCTTCTCTTTATCTTAAAATAACAATCAATTAAAAAATGTATTTTACATCGTTGTTTTTTCTTGGCGTATAGAGGCAAGCAAC
>JAFTMU010000123.1 GCA_017452215.1 Clostridia bacterium | reverse complement strand
CCTTGATGGCTAATTGAAGGAGCGGAGAGACGGGAATGGTCTTCATCACCCGCACGTTCCCCTTTTCCATTTGAATATATTCGTTTGCCCCCTGGTTGATGATGAGCGTAAAAAGCATCAGAATGATCACGTCGATCAAGGGAAGCAGCTCGGGAAACTCCAACATATAGTAAGCGAAGCTACCCGAGGAGAGCACCGAGTTGAGGGAATCGATGATAACGCTGACCAGGAAAGGCTGAATGATCAGAAGTCCCGTAAAGGAAAAGATGTTATTGGAATCCTTAAAAAGCAAGAACAGCTCCTTTTTGATCAAAGCCACCACAGGGGTGGTCCTGTTCAATTCTTCCTTGTCCTTGGACTTTTTTGCGTGCATCGCCACACTGCGCAAATACGAGAAGGAAAACACGATAATGGCTACGCCGATGATGAATACGCCGCCTGCGATGCAAGCGTAAAGGAACAGGCGGGAGCCTTGTCCCTTGAAGAACAGGTCCACCAAAAAATTAAGCGGAACAAGCCCGTTGCGCAGCTCGATCATTGCGCTCACCGAGGATTGCGTAAAGAGCTTATTAAGGTCATTATTGACCACCATCTCCATAAACAGGCTCAAGACGTAATTGTAAAGCATACAAGCACCGACCATCACGATCAACGCCAAAACAAATTGGACCACGGTATGCTTTTTCAAAAAATCCGACACCAGCTTGAAGGGATAGACCAAGATCAAGGCAACACCGCCCTCGAACAAAAAGGAAAGTGCCGGATAAAAAACGCCGATATAGTAAAACCAAAGGGGCTTGCCAAATGCATTTCCGTACACGATCAGTACAGGATACACCAAAACGAAGGTGATCAAATAGTGAGACAGGAACAGAAACACCAGCTTGGACGCCACGATCTGTCCGTTGGTGACGGGGCGGCGGGTCAGCTGCTCGATATCCTTTTCATCAAAAAAAAGCTTGTTTGCCCTGCTGGTATTAAGTAATATCATCAAGCAGGAAATGATGAACAGGAACACGGTCATGAACGGAACGGTAGCGTTCTTATAGGTCCTGACCGTATCCAGGATCGTCGAAAAGATGAAGATCTCGATCCCTATGACAAATCCTATCATCAAAAGCGTTGAAATAGCGGAAAGGATCCTCTTTTTTGCGCTTCCCTTTGCGGCAAAGAGCAATTTGAAATCCTTGGCTATGAGAGTTAACATATTTTACCCTCCGTAAATCTCCAAAAACAGACGAGGAAGCTGCTCCCGTTTTTCGGGCTCGTTGACAAGATCGTACACGACCTTTACAACTCCGTCGTTGATGATAGCCACACGGTCGCAAATAGCGGAGACCAGCTCGATGTTGTGAGAGGTGACAAATACGGTCTTACCGTGATTTGCGTACTCTCGCATCATCTTTTTCAGCTCCTCCTGCGCCATGATATCCAAGCCGACGGTGGGCTCATCCAGAATCCAGATATTGGGATTGTGCATCAGGCTTGCCACCAGGCACAGCTTTTGCTTCATACCGTGGGAGTAGCCTGAAATATGATGGGACAGTTCACTCAAATTGAGCTGCAAGCGGTTGCAAAGATAACGGAAGTTGCCCGTGAATTCGGTCTCGGTCAAGCCGTAGATGCTTGCCACGAATTCCAAATAGTCATATCCCGTCATTACCTCATAGCAGGTAGGCTCACTTGCCACGTAGCCATAAGAAAACTTGGCGTCTACCGTTTCATGCTTGATATCGTAGCCGCCCACGGTGATAGAACCGCTGTTGAAGCGTTTTGCTCCGATCATGCAATCGATGGTGGTGGATTTACCGATACCGTTACGACCAATAAAGCCAAACAGCTCGCCGGGATAAACGTTCAAGCTCAATCCCTTGAGCACCTGCTTGGGTCCGTAGGATTTATGCAGATCGTGGATCTCTATGGCATATTCCAGCTCGTCCTCCCCACGTACACGGGGTACAGGTGTCGGAGATTGCTCTGTCTCCTCCGTCGGGACAGCAGTGGCAGGGTCCGGGGTCGAAGCAGGCTCGGCAACAGATTCTCCCTCTGCCGCAGAGGGATCCTGCACAAGAAGCTCCTCCTCAATTGCGGGGAGCGCTTCCCCACTTCCCTCCTCGCCCGAGGCTTCACGAATGCGGGCATTTGCCTTGGCCCTTGCCAAAGCCTTTGCACGGGCTGCCTCCTGTGCTCTGGCGGCAGAGCGTGCCCTTGCCTGCGCAACCTTTGCCTCGTGAGCACGCTTTTGCATCAAAGCGACTTCTTCCTCGGTCATAGGCCGTGTTTCGGGCTTTTTTTTGCGATCAATGTTTGCCATGGGCGACTCTCCTTAATTTCAGGAACCAGAGATTTTCATATCCTTCGTTATCCTTGAAGAAAACGAATTGAGATCTGCAACGTGCGCAGCGGTACAAAGTGCTTTCGTCCTCATTCACTGCCTGTCTTTGGCAGGACGGACAATAGGAGCGGTACAGCTCGGCGCTTGCACGGCTGACCGACAGCTTGCGGGAGAGCCACTCGTTCATGACCTCTTGTTCAGACAGAGGATTTTGGTAAACGGTTTGGATCTCCTGCTCCACGTATGCCATATTCCAAAGGGAAATGGCTTCTACCGTGGTAAACGCCCCTTCCTTCTCGCCGCTGTTTTCCAGGTCGGCAAAGGAGCTTTGCGGGCTGAACAGCAACAGGTGCTTTGCCTCACTTGCACGGGGATCACTGACGAATTTATGTCGGGCGGTCAAAACGATGCCTCTGTTTTCCCCGTAGGGCTCGACGGTCAGGTGGAACGTTTCGTTCTCCAACTCCATCGGCGCCGGGATCAGACTGCTTTCGCCGTCAAACGTAAGTTTAACGCTCTTGCCACTATAAGCAAAGCCCTTGGATTTTAAAGCCTTGAGCAGCAGCGTGTAGTAATGGATACCGAAATCACGCAGCAGAGAGGCTTTGTCGGGATAGGTGACAAGGGAGCGATAAAATTTAAAGCAATAGTTATAAAGTCGGTCCTTTAACAGAATGTTGGTGGGATGGACCGTACGAAGCACGGTTTTTTGCTTGTTGATCTCTTTATAAAACCGTGTGTTTTGAATATAGCGGATCTTTTTGGTAAGCTTTTGCAGCTTGGCAAGTGCTACGGAAACGTTGTGCTCGTCAAGAGAGAGCGCTCTGTCCCCTTCACCGAAGGTTTTGATCAGGGTTGCGTAGAAATCCGCATACTTGGAAACCTCGGAAAACAGCATCTTGACCAGCATGACGACGAAAACGTTTTCATAGATGCAAAGGTCGTCGATGTGCTGGCGGTAGTGTACGTACTCCGGAACCATGTGGCGATCCCTTTGGGTCCAAAGGACGGGATCTCGCAGGGTGTCACGGAAGGTGTCAACGGAAGCGGAATTGGCAAGCTCTGTGCGAAGAATGATATCCTCGGTCTTGCCCGAAATGTGGGGATGGCTGATGATGGACGTGATGACGCTTAAAACAAAGCTCATCTCGCCAAAATACGCAAGGTCGCTTTGGAAGGAAAGATCCTGCAACGCTTCAACTCCAAAGGAATCGATTGCCGCAAAAAGCTTCTCGCAAGTACCCTCTTTTGCCGCATAGCTATTCAATTTTGCAACGGTACGCTTGAGATACCCTTCTTCTACGATTCTCATTTTGTAATCCTCTAAAAATAAAACTTATTCTTTCACTGCGACACCATAAAAGCACCGCAGTGAAAGAATAGAGAAAACATTACAGCTTTTTGATCAGACTGCGGATCGCCTTTTCGGAATGCTTGAACACGCCTGCGCCGTAAGTGCTCTGGATCAGCTGCAAAAGCTGATTGAGGGCGCCCTTGACGTATTCCTCGAATCTTCCCTCCAATTTTACAAGCAGCTTACGGGCAAAGAGGAAGTCAAGGATATCCTCCTTCGTACCGCCGCAGGCGATAAAGGTGGGAACGAGATTTTCGATCTGCGTCATGATACGGTTACCAAACGTGATATCAAAGCGGTCGTAAACAAACGCAGTGATGGTTTCCAGCTTATCAAAATCCGTCTCGGTCATGCGGTTCTCCTCGTTGGCGATCGCCTCGTCATACATGGCACGCAGCTGGGTGTTACCGAGCTTGATGGGAGAAACCTCCTCACTGACCGTGAAGGGCTTGTTACGGTAATCGAAATCAATGGTGATGGCACGGTCATAGACCTTGTCGGCAATGGAGAAGGTGGAATCGTCCTTATTTGCCGTACCGACGAAATAGCAGCCGGGCATGATGCGAATGGTACCGTCGGCGATCTGTTCGGGAGGAACAAAGCCGTAAGGGACCTGCAACAGACGCAGCTTCCATGCTTCCTTCGGGTATTCCAGAACGGAGAGCAGGTCTGCAAAGTAATACTCCACACGGGAGATGTTCATCTCGTCCAGAACGAAAATATGGATCTGGTCGGGACGGTAGTTTGCATGATAGAGCTCCGAGAGGAAATCGGTCTCGGAATAAGTCTTAGAGAAGTCGTTAAAGAAGCCGAGCAGGTTGGACTTATCTCTCCATGTTGCCTGTACGGGAGTGAAGAGCAAGCGACCGCCTACGAATTTTGCAAAGTAACGAGGCAGCGAGGATTTACCCGTTCCGCTAAGACCTTCCAGGATCATAAACTGGGAGGCTGCAAAGGCACTGATGAATACACGAATGGTATTGAGATCGAAGTACAAGCCTTCTTCCTTGGCAAGGTAGTTGCGGAAGGAGGTGCAAAGCTGCTCCAAAGTGATATCGATACGAGCCATGGGCGGACGCACGGTATATTGGTAACGGATGTCCATTGCGGAAAGTGCCGGGAACACCTTTTCACGGTCGCCAAGCTCCTCGGTGGAGTGGATATCGGACAAGGAGCCACCCATGCCAAGTCCTGCTCCCCCTGCTGCTCCTGCTACGGCGCCTGCGGAGGATGCACCGCCGCCTGCAGAAGAACCGCCACCTGAGCCACCGCCAAAGCCGCCGCCTGCACCGTAGGGCGCCAGGTCGGGATCGGCGTCAAAGCTGGAGGATACGTCGATGTGCTCGAAATCCTCGTCCTCCTCTACCACGTCAAGCTCGTTCTTATCAAAGAAGCGGAAGGGCTTGTCGATGTGGACCAGGTTAACGACGAACATGATCACTGCCAAAACGAGGGCTGCAAGGAAGAAGAACAAAAGGCTTCCCAGCGCCAGCGAGCTCCACAAAAAGCTCATGGCGGCGCCGATGTTCTCCGCATCCTTGGGAGAGATAAGAAGCAAGGTGACGCCTACGGAAAGCAGTGCGCACACCACGAATGCTCCCGCATAGGCAAGCATCGGCTTCCAGTGATAGGTCTTGATCTTGTTTTCGATGGCATAGCGGCGGATAAACAGAACCGCACCCACGAATACGGCGATGTAAACGGACATTAAAATAAGTCCTACATAGCCTGCGATGGTTGCCTCGATCCTCGGGAAATTGAGGATCTGAGCGATCTTTGCCAAGGCGTTTCTCGTTCCAAACACCGAGCCCGAGCCTTCAATGCAAAGGCCCGTCAAAAGAATAAACAGTGAATAGATGAGACCGATCGCCAAGACGATCAGATTTTTTCTTGTAAAATAGTAATTTCTTTTCAAGGCTTACTCGTCCCCTTTTTCTGAATTGATATGGACTTCCTTTTCGCTGCGCTTGCCATCCGAATTGATCACACGAATGGCAGACGAATTGGATCTTTTACGATAATCGTCATCGGAGATTACCTCCTTACCGATGAATCCCTTTTCGTTGAAATGGTAGGCAAAGCCCTTATAGTACACCTTTTCCAAAAACTCGGCGTGCATTCCCGAGGTTTTGTGCTCCAAATCCAGGTCGATAGAACCGCAGAGATGCTCCAAGCGTTCCTCCTCGGCGTCTTGTACCTTGCCGTTGTAGCGGTCAAGCATCCACAAGCAGTAGACAAGCGCCAAAATGGTCATGATACCGCCGATGGATTGGAAGAACAGGATGAAGGAGCCAAAGCCTTGCAGACGGAAATTGGTGTATCTGCCAATGATATTTTTCCGGGTAGGATGAAATTCATCACTGGTGTTGTTGGAGTCTCCCCTGGTTTCAAAGCTGAGCGAATCGCCTGTTCCCTCGACGCCGATGATACGGTGGATCACGTTTTTGTTGTTCTCGGGATCAAAGAAAGCGATGACGTCATAGAGCTTCAGCTCGTCGGCGTCCACTTGTTCCAGCAGGATGAGGTCGTGAGTATTGAATTGGTTGTTCAGATCGTTTGCAATGATGTAATCATTGGTCGGATGCTTTTGGCTCATAGAGCCCGAAGCCACCACCATGACCGCCTTTCCGCCCACCATAGTGACGTTTCCCTGCGCCTTGTTGACCAGGGAAAACAGAAAAACGGGGATCAGGAGCGCCAACACGCCCCAGAAGCAAAGCCCCTTAAACACCCTCCAAATCAAACGCCGGATTTTCACCGACGTTTGCATCGAATGGATGTATTCATCCATCAATTCGATGTCACGCTTTCCCGTCCTGATCTCCTTGATGGAGGACTTGGCAAAGCAGTGATACAGTATGGTGAAAATCACGGCGAAGGTAATCACACCCACGGACGTCGTCACTGCGGCTATGATTTCTGATGAGTTCATATTCTAACTTTTTGATTATTCGGCAGCAGCCGTAGCAGCTTTCACGGTGACATAGATAGTGCCAGCGTAGGTGGTGGGATTATCGGTAGGAGTACCGGTCAAGCCCGCCGTAATGATGTCGTGGAAATTTTCCATCTCAGCTGCCATAGTAGCATCATCGATATCTTTGTTACCAACAACAGTTTGGTCACCACGCTTACCGTTAACAGCACTGTCATAGAAAACGGAGGGGTTAACACCGCCGAAATAATCGCCCCATTCAAACTCAAGGGTGTGGGAGAAGGTGTTATATCCATCATAAGCAATATAGTCTTCGCCTTCGCCTTCGCCTGCCACCTTAGTCAGTGGAGCCTCATAGTACCAAACGTCAACGCTGAGAGAATCATCAATCTTGTGCGTTGCCTTGGTTAAGGTATGAGCACCCTTAATCTTGATATAACCACCATCGATAGCAGCCTTGATGGAAGCGGGCAACTCGACCTTGATAGTCAAGGTGGCAACCTTATCAGGGTTGGTAACCTTACCCGTCAACTCAAGTTTGAGGTCCTCGGTAGCGTTCTGAGCCATAATACGACCCGTTTCGTCACCGTCTTTGGCGTCAAAGTTGACACTATCACCCGTCCACTCCTTGGTATCGGGATTCCAACCATCCAAGGTCACCTCAATGACCTCGTTGGTAATGGTGGAAACACTTACGGGGGGAGTTGCATCATTTACGTCGGTGATAGAAGACATGAGCCATGCAGAGAAACCTGTGGAAATCAAACCAAAGGCGGCAAGCAAGGAGATTCCGAAGACGATCAGCTTGCGATTATAAGATCTTCTTGTAAACTTTTTCATCGTTATGTATCCTTTCTGAATGAATGAAATTAGCTCAACGAGCCCTCAACGGTAACGGAATAGCCTTTGCCGTTCAACGCATAAATGCCCTGCAGCATTGCCAATGCCTGATCGGCGTACGTGCCGTTGCCGACTGTAGCGTTTGCATCCTTGCCCTTGAAGAACTCGAAGGGGTTGTTTCCATTTGTAACGCTTCCCCAATCAAATTCGACCTGAATGCTCAACACACCGGTATCGGCATTGTAGGATACGCCGTCGGTATCATCAGCAGAGGCTGTCACTTCAACACCGTCCTTTTTGATGGTTGCAACACCATTTGCACTGTAGGCAACGGTGTAAACGCCATCGATGTCGGGAGCGGCTGCTACGTAGCCGTTATCTTCTGCGGTATTGAATTCACTGGGGACGGTGATCTCTTTCACGTTATACGTAACGGTCTTACCTGCATACTTGGTAGCACTCCAAGTAAGAGCGCTTCCGCTGGCATCTGCCTTGGGGGTCAGATTGATGGTAACGGTGAGGTTTTCGGTGTCCACATTCGTTGCAGTCAACCATGCGCCGGTCGTATCCATGGTTGCAGGTGCGCCGAAGATCACGTCACCACCGCTGACAGAGGCTTTAAAGAACCAACGGTTATCGGTCACTTCGTGAGCCTTGAAATTGCTCGAGGCAGTATCCGTGGTTGTGGTGGTGATTACCCATGCGGCGAAGCCCACGCTGACCATTGCTACGCAAAGCAAGAGCGCTACTACGGGCACCATCATTTTTCTTTTCATCATTTCAATATCCTCCTTGATGAAATCTACTTGTTTGTTTCTCCCCTATTTATTCAGGGGGCTTGCTTTACAAAAGGCGGTCTTTTTGGGACATACCTCTTTGTATGGGTGCATTATACCATAAAAGCAAGGGTTTGTCAACAAAAAACGGCGTTTTTGTTCCTTTTTGTGCATTTTACACCCTATTTTTTTACATTTAATCCCATTTCTGTGTTAATATTGGTGTTATTTTTTTAACAAAACTCTATTTTCTTCCATGTTTGCCTCTAAATGAGATTGTGAAAAAACGGTTTTTTTGGAGAAAAACAGAGAGTTTGGGAATATATAATAAGGAAACTTTTCCCGTTTCCTCTGTTATGCTATGCCGGCGAGTGGGGTTTGGTTCAAAGGATGTTTTGCTTTTCTTTGCAGGGGTGAAGGTGATCTCTCAAATGGAGAGGCTTGTTTTTGGTAGGGGCGATTCACGAATCGCCCGTTTAAAAAGGTACGGATCTTTTAGGACGGGGCGTTCGTGAACGCCCCCTACAGGGTTGGCGGGACAAGGGGCGTTGTTTTGCTTGCAAAAATGATGCGCTCCCTTTGGGAGCATGATGTTTTGCTAACGCAAAATGATGT
>JAFTMU010000122.1 GCA_017452215.1 Clostridia bacterium | reverse complement strand
TGACTTTGCCCGTATAAAGATTTTTTGCTGCCTGTACCGATAAGCCGAGTTCGGCAATGTCATAGTTCATGCGGTCGGGAATGTCGGTGACGCCGAGCAGGAAGTCAGTGGAGACCTTAAACTCCTTTGCGATTTTTCGGATATTCTCGTCACTGAGCTTGTCCGTCTTTCCGCTGATAAATCTGCTGAGTGTACTTACATCAATTTCTATTTTGGCGGCAAGCTCGCTCTGTGTGATCTTGCGTTCCTTCATCAAATCCTGCAAACGCTCTCTCACGCTGCCGGATAAATATTTGCGCTCCATGCTCTGCGCCTCCCTTCATATCGGTGTCATTCATCCTGTTTGTGCTTAATGTATTTTCCGCTTTTGATTCTTGCGTCAGCGGGCTTCTCGGCATCTTCGGGAATGATCCAGCGTCCTCCCGCCCGCTGTGCGCCGGGGATGCGGTTTTCGTTGCAAAGGATACCGACACGGCGGGGAGACAGCCCCCATTTCTCGGCAACCTCAAAGGTAGAAAGATATTTCATCGGTATCACCATCCATTCCTGTACTACTCTATATTATATTCCATAAGCGGAATAAAATCAACGTCATTTCTGTGAACAATCGCCGTCCTGCGATTTGCATTTTTGCAAAATTGCAGGACGGCTTTTTTGTTTTTCTGCATTTGTGCCTGATTTTTCGGTCTATAGAAGGTTTTTACGTATATTCAAGCAGACGAACAAAAATCGTCGAGAAAAATTCAGGAGGAATGCCATGAACATTTACGAAACCATCAAGGCGGCAGTCACCGTAAAACAAGCTGCCGAACACTACGGGCTGCAAGTACACCGAAGCGAAATGTGCTGCTGCCCGTTCCACGATGACCGCCACCCCAGCATGAAGCTGAACGAGGATTATTTTTACTGCTTCGGCTGTCAGGCAACGGGAGATGTCATTGACCTCACCGCAAGGCTGTTCGGGATCGGCAGCTATGAAGCGGCGCAGAAGTTAGCCGCAGACTTCGGTGTTGAGATCGGACAGCAACCATCCATCAGGGCAAAGCTCAGACAACCGAAACCGTATGTGCAGCAGTTCAAGGAGGACGAGCTTCGCTGTATGAAGGTGCTTGTGGAGTATCTTCGTCTGCTTGAAGATTGGAAGGTGCGCTTCGCTCCCAAGATGCCCGATGACAAGACAGATGACCGCTTCGTTGAAGCCTGCCATAAGTACGAATACATTTCGTATCTGACAGATATTCTTGCGGTCGGTGAGTTAGAGGAACGAGTAAAAACGGTAGAAATGCTGATGAAGGACGGCACGATCAGCGGTCTGCGTGACCGTCTGAACAGGCTGAAAAAGGAGGAACGCCAGAATGGAAAAGCAAAAGAAGCGGAAATTGCCTGATCCCGTTCTGATGGGATTCCCGCTGTGGTATGACGGCAAGTATATCAACGAGGTCATGTTTTGCCATGATTTTTTGGAGCTTCATCCCATGCGCTGCATCAATGGCACTCTGTTCACCGTTGACGGTCCTGTCGGGAATGAAGAATTGGTCAAGCGTCAGATCGTGGATATGATACAGTGCTGCATCACCAACGGATTATCCAAACGTGCGGCAAATTTGCTTGACAGTTTGAAAATCCAAGCCTATGCCGAGCCGCTGCCGGTGGAGCAAGACCGTATCCACTGTGCCAACGGCATTTATTATCTTGATGGGCATTTTGAGCCGGTAAAGGTATTCTGTAACAACCGTCTGGCAGTAAGCTACAATCCGGACGCACCCAAGCCCGAACGATGGCGGCATTTCCTTTCGGAGCTTTTGGAGGAAGATGACATTCCCACCTTGCAGGAATATCTCGGCTATTGCCTGATCCCCTCCACCAAGGGACAGAAAATGATGATGATTATAGGCAAGGGCGGCGAGGGTAAATCCCGCATCGGTCTGATACTCAACGCCATGCTTCACAGCGGCATGAATATGGGCAGCATTCAGAAAGTGGAGACCAACCGCTTTGCAAGAGCCGATCTTGAACACCGTCTTTTGATGGTGGATGACGATATGGATATGAACGCCCTCCCCAAGACCAACTATATCAAATCCATCGTCACCGCAGAAGCAAAGATGGATCTGGAGCGCAAGGGCATACAGAGTTATCAGAATCAGCTTTATGTGCGTTTCCTTTGCTTCGGCAACGGTGCGCTGACCTCCCTGTATGACCATTCGGACGGTTTTTACCGCAGACAGCTCATATTGACTACCAAGGACAGACCCGCAGAGCGCAAGGACGATCCGTTTCTGGTCGAGAAGATGACCGAGGAATTGGAGGGCATCTTCCTCTGGTGTCTGGAAGGGCTGCACCGTCTGATCTCCAACGGGTATCACTTCACCGTCAGCAATCGTGCAGCGGAGAACGTGGAGACCATCAAGCGCAGCAACAATAACATTCTGGACTTTCTCGCATCGGAGGGATATATCCGTTTCAAGGCAGACATGGAGGCAAGCTCCAAGGCGATCTATGAAGCCTACAAGCTGTGGTGTGATGACAATGCGCTGCATTGCCTGTCCGCAAACCGTCTCAGCTCCGAGCTTGCACAGAATGAACGGAAGTACAACGTAGAAGCGACCAACAACATCTATCTCCCCGGCGGCAAGCGTGTCCGTGGTTGTGTGGGGATAGAGGTGTTGTCACGACCGATGTACTGATTTTCGCAAACGAATCTGATTTGCACTGTACGTACTGTATGGTGTACGAAAGCTGTGTACGGCGTACAGTACGTACAGCAGTTTTGATATTCATTTCTGAAAAACTGATTTAAGGAGGATCACATTATGAGCAAACCCCAATACGCCATTATGCGCTTTGCCAAGTATAAGGGACCCGAAATCGGAAATATCGAATCCCATAACGAGCGCACCAAGGAAAAATACGCAAGCAACCCCGACATTGACGCAAGCCGCAGCCACTTGAATTTCCATCTTATCAAGCCCGGACGCAAATACCGGGCAGAAGCCGAAAAGCAAATTGCGGAAGCGGGATGCCGCACACGCTCCGACAGTGTACGAGTTGTCGAAGCATTGATTACCGCAAGTCCTGAGTTTTTCAAGGGCAAGAAACGTGCCGAAGTGCGAGAATACTTTGAAGAAGCGTTGAGCTTCATTAAAAAGCATCAGTCTCCCGACACGATCATATCCGCTGTGGTGCATATGGACGAGAAAACGCCCCATATGCACCTTTCTTTTGTCCCGCTGAC
>JAFTMU010000121.1 GCA_017452215.1 Clostridia bacterium | reverse complement strand
TGCCTCGTAGTAGTCATAGTAGGCAATGTCGATATAATAATCCACGCCTGCTTCCATGTAAAGTACCATGGAGCAGTTGATGGGATCGGCATACAAACGCTCAAGCGGTTCAAACTCGTAATACGGCGCATCCATGGTGTCCATGAATACCCACGCCTCAACGGGAGAGGTGCTGTTGGAGGTAATGCGGTAAGCGCCCGACACCTCGGGGGTGAAGCGGTGGAGATATCCTCTGGGGATCATGATCCTGCCGTCGTATTCCACCTTGTTGTCAGCACCAAGCTGAGCCTCGAAAGCAGAATGGAAGGAAAGTCCTTGAATGGGGTCCGGAAGATGCTCGGTCTTGTATGCAGCGTAATACTTGCAGAATTGCAACCACTCGGTATCGGGGTTTTCGGTGGTGCCCTTCAAGGTGGCAACTGCCTTGAGACACTCCATGAGTCCTTGGTCTACGGTGCAGCAATATTCCAGCTTGGAATTGGACGCATAGTTTGCATAGGTGGTGAGCATTTCAGTGTAATCCTTACCGTTGAGAATAATGTCACCTGCCTGCGCATACTCAAAAGCGGTCATAACTCCGTTTTTGAAGAGAGAGTATCCGAGAAGATTCGCAAGGAGGAGAGGACCGTCTTCGCTGCCCACGTGATAATATCCGTCAGCCTCATTGAAGAAGATCTCAGTGTAGGTCTGATAATCGTCCTTTGCGGCAGTGGGGTTGGTTGCGCATTGACGGGGAATATAAGTTGCAGAATCGATATCATCCACGGTCACAATGCGCAGATCTCTCAAATATACGGTGTCATCACCTACGTGCGTGGTGGAATCCTTAACGTAACGGAAGGTGAGATCATAGGTTCCTGCTGCATCTGCTACGTAGGCGTAGTAGGTCTCCCACTGGGTGGAAAGACCTGTGATGGGGCGGATCTCGATGCCGTCAACGCTGGCGGAGAAATAATCAGCGTTTGCCTCGGTGGAAGCAAAATAGTCAAATGCAACGACATCGCCTGCATTCAATGTGATCTTTGCGTGCATGGTTGCGTAGGAGTAGTTCTTTTTGGAGTTGGAGGGAACGATGCAGGGCTTGCCGTCCTTTTCGGAAACGATGAAGGGCCAGGACATTTCGGCAAGCGCCGAGGAGGTCTCGGGAGTGAATTCAACGGTGATATCGCCCTGATTGAATGCATCTGCGATCACATTGGAGGCGGGCATATCGATGTCGGGGATCGGCTTGGGGATCAGATCCTCGGGGGAGGTGATCAGTATTTGCTTGTAATCATCCTCGGTGAAATGCTTGAAAATCGTGGAGAAGCCCGAGTCGTCAAGGATCGCACCGATCTCGATCATGCTGACCACGCCATAGCGGTCGATCACAACGGAGATGGGGTAGCCGACCTGATTTCCGTCGATCTGCGCCTGGGTAATGAAGGCATACATCAAGGAGGTGGTATCATAGACCATGGGAAGGGCAAGATTGGATTTATCACGGAATTCTTTAATTTCCGAAACGGTGTCACCGTAGTTGTTCAGTGCCAACACCTCAACGTCGTCGAAATAGCTCAGGTAAGCCTCGTCCAACAGAGGAAATTCATCTCTACAGAAGTTACAGTTTACATACCAGAAATTGAGAAGAACACAGTCCTTTTCTTTCAGAATCTTGGAAAGAACGTATTCGTTACCGTCGACATCCTCAAAGGTGAAATCGTGAACGACGGAGCCCAGCTTGTACATACCTGTGGTATATTCCACCTTTTCGTCGATGACGAAGGAGGACAGGGTAATTTCGCAGACCGAGCCGATGAACTCATATCTTTCTGCATACGTGTATCCGTCGGGAACGGTACCGAGCGCAACGTAATAATCGTCACTGCGCTTCAAGGAGAAAACGGCAGTTCCGCTCTCATCGGTAACAATGGGGTCAGTCACGATGTATCCGTTTTCCTCGGTGTGTACCTTGACCGTAATATCGGGCAGGTATCTTCCGCCAGCCGATTTTACGATGACCTTGTAGTCAATGGGCGTGTTCGGATCGTCGGGGTTCGATCCGTCGCCGCTTGTGGTCTCCGTCCCGTCACCCGTGTTGGGCGTGCTACAGCTTGCCAAAGCACCGCAAAGCGGGATGAGAAGCATAAGCAGGGCGAGTAAGAGTGAAAGGTGTTTGTTAAATGTTTTCATATTGTTCTCCTCTGCAATTTATTTGTTTTTCTAAAAATGTAAGCTAAAAATGCCGACAAAACACCACTATGTAGGATACCATATCCATTTGGAAAAGTCAAGCATTTACTAAATTTTTTTACAAAAAAATATATATTTACAAAAAATACTTGAATTTTTTTAAAAGGTGTGATAAAATTAAGTCTGTATGCTGACATTTCTAACTTTTTTCTTGTTTGACAAAAAATAAACAGAAAGGCAAAGAATATGCTGAAGAAAAAAACACTGATGAAATTGACGACAATGGCGGTTGCGCTGCTGATGCTGCTTTCCGTCCTTTACACCACTTGCTTTATGGTGAAGGACGGAGAGAGCGGGAGCGTCCCTCTTGTGCGGCTTTTTGACGGAGAGATCAATTCGGGGATCGAAAAATACTTTGATTCCTCGGTGGTTTATCAGCTTCCCGATACGGTCGGCGCCGATGACATCATTTCGGTGATCGTAAAGACCGATG
>JAFTMU010000008.1 GCA_017452215.1 Clostridia bacterium | reverse complement strand
GGGATAAACGATCTGAAACGCCGTCTCATTCCCCCGTGCGATCATCAACAGATCCTCGGGGATCACGGGAGGTGCAGGCACTACCGTTTCCACGGTCTCTGAATCCTCCCCCCCTGTGGGCGTCGCTTTGCAGGAAAACAGGGGAAAGCAAAAAGCTACCGCTAAAATAAGCAATACGGCTCTGATTTTTCGGCGCATAACGCTCCTTTCTGATCAGTTGGAGATCTGCGCCTCCAACGAGCGTGCATAGGCAAGCATCTCACAAATACTTTCCAAAAGGTACGGTGCTTCCTTCGAGGCGCTGTCCATGTTGTAGAATACGGGAAGCGTAGCGATGCCCGCCGAGTAACCCATGAGCCACCGCTCCTCCTCTGGGGTGTCCTTGGTAATATGATATTCCTCACCCGTGTTCAGATCCAACCAATTTCCCTCGGGCAAGTAGATATCTCTTTGGTTAACGTCATAGAAAACAGGGGCGACAAGGAACGCATCTCCAAACATATATTGGGTGTCCATATCGTAGACCGTTGCGTCATCCTGCCAATGCAGCGCCATGTGTCTGACCACAGGCATTCCCGTGGAAGCGGCAACTTCCGCCTGCTCCGTAATATACGGTGTCAGGATCTCATGGAGCTTGACGTAGGCACGGTAGATATCGGTCACGTAGGCGTAGGGTCTGGACTCAATGCATTCTCCGCTCTCCAAGGTCTCGAAAATCACAAATTCGGAAAAATCAAAGGCTGTCCGCACCGAGCCGTGCTGCTGCATGCAAACGGTAAACGCCGTATACTCCACACCCCGTGCAAACACTGCGGCTTCCTTTTCGATGGGGCCGCCGCCCTGATATCCCGCCATATCATAGCTGAAAAACGGGATCCCGCTCATTCCCGAGGAGAGCGTTGCTTTGAGCTGCATCACCAGCGTAGAGGCACTTCTGATCTGGTCACCCGACCAGATGTAGGGCGCACGCTGAGAGCCGATGCCACCGCCTCTGGAATAGCACATACCGCCGTCGGGCTTGGTGCAAAGAGAGCCCCAGTACATGGCGGTGTAAGCGGCAGGATACCAATGGTGCGTTCCCGCCGTGGGCATGGTCTTATCGTGAAAAGCGAAGGGATAATTTTCGGGGATCGACTCGCAAAAATCGATCTTGCAGCCGTCAACGCCAACGTCATTCAGTAAAAATTCCAGGTAGTAATCAAAGAACCAATCGGTGGCGTAGCGGTTGGTCAGATCCAGATACTGTCGGTTATCGATCTCCATTCCCACCGAGCTTGCCCCCACGGTTGCGGGGATCCTTGTGGTGGTTCTGCCGTCGGGCTGTATCTGCTTCAAAAGATAGGAGTCTGTATATCCTGACATGCTGGGATTCGCCGCTCCCAAGGGGAGATAGACCAAAAACTTTTTGCCCAAGGAGTGTACGTAATCGCACAGCTCCCGCAGATCCCGCAGCCCTCGGGTGGAATTGTAATGATATGCCTCCGCAAGAATCCCCGACCAGGGAAGATCGTAGGCCTCCATCTTGGCGATCATATCGTAGATTCCTAAATTTCTGCCGTCCTCAAGGGGCTCGATATCCACCGACCACTTGGCGGTCAATTCGGGATCGTATCGGCAAATGATCATGCCGTAGGTCCATTCTGCGGGAAGACCCGCAAAGCCCGTAAGAGCGCTGTATCCGTAGATCACGTCCGAGATCTGCTCCGTGGCAAAGATGTAGCAATCCATCACAGAGCCCGTGATCACGGCGCTCCATCGGTCGCTGTCCCGCCGTCCCAGATCCAGGGTCATATACTCGTAGCGGTTGATGTAAATTCCCGATCCTCGGGAGGAACTCATCATCGGCACCGCCACGTAGCAGGCGGTGGGATTGCTGTAAGAATCCTCGGCAAAAACCTCAATGAAGTTACCTCTTTGGTTCACAGAGTTAAATCTCTCCCCCGTTCCAAAGATCGCCTCGCCGTCAATCAGCTTCCCCTCCACCGAGCTACCCCCCGCAAAGGAGGTCACGTTGGTAACGGTCGCCGCAACAGCTCCCGACGGGCTGTAAAAATTGATCTCAAAGGGAGAGAGAGTGATCACCGCACGGCTTTGGTCCGGCGCCGTGAGAGAAACACCGTCCTCCAACTCGGTAACGGTCAGCGCCTCCACTGTGTCGGGCGCCTGCTCCCCAAGGGAAAGAGCCAGACGCTGCGCAGCACCGATATCGTCAAAGCGGCCGGTGGTAGCGTTCTTGGTTTGTATCCGCCAGCCGCCGTTGCCTGTAAAGCTCAGACGGCAATCCGCAGAGACCGACAGATCCGAAAGCACCGAAAACTCCGCATAGGTCTCCCCAAATTCTCCAAGCTCGGCTTTGGGCTGGGCGCCGTAGCGGTAAACGTATTTGTACCCGGCGTCAATGGCAAGCACCTCGCCTGTTTCATTGCGCCAGATCGCTCTTTTCAGCAAAAACTCCAACGCTGTCAGCGTGGCGACCTCGCCGCCGCCCATCACGTAGATCTTTTTGTCCTTGACCTCGATCACAAAATCCTGCTCCTTGAGGGAATTGGCGCTTACAAGCCCGTAGGCATAAGAGCGGGAAACCTCGCCAACCAGGATCTCATACTCCGTCTGCGGGGTGGAATCGTGCCCTATTTTGAGCTCTGCCCCCGTCAAGAGCGCTACCTCCCGGGCAAATGCCCGACAGCGCTCGGTCAAGGTCGCCGTGGCATCGTCCATGGGATACAGCAGCTGGAACTCGGTCTTGCCGTCGGCAGCAAGGGAGATCATCCCCTCCGGGACACTTGCTCCATTGAGAGGAGACGAGGATTCCTCGGAATCCGTCGAGCCCGTTTTCTCGGGCGCACCGTGATCGGTACAGCCAAGCACTCCCAATAAGAGCGCCAACAAAAGCGCCATCGCCGCAAGCCTGATCTTCATCGCTTGATCCTCCCCTCTTTTTTTGTTGATATCTAACAAAAACAACCCCTCATTCTTCCTTTGTCGGTCTTTTTTACACCGTTTTTTTGTACAAAAGAGACAAA
Organism: Clostridia bacterium; assembly: GCA_017452215.1. Classification (GTDB taxonomy): domain Bacteria; phylum Bacillota; class Clostridia; order Oscillospirales; family CAG-272; genus UMGS1865. The sequence continues at coordinate 769 of JAFTMU010000008.1, read as the reverse complement.
ATTAGAACAAAAAGTGAATAAATATACCAAAGAAACCTTATAAAGGTACAGTTTATTGTATCATTTTCACAAGGATCTGTCTATAAGGCAATTGATATTTTTATATGTAAATTTGATTTTTATTTTAACTTTTTATTGACTTTACGATAAGAAAGTGATAAAATACATATAGAAACAAAAACCAAGGAGCTTTTCCCATGCCAAGTACCTTCAAGACCGAAGATCAGATGTTTGCCGATTTTCCCATCTGCGTGTTGCAGGACGAAATGCAAAACGGCGCTCGCATCCCCCTGTTAAAAAACAGCCAGCCCTTCAAAAACACCGGCAAATCTCTCCTCAAAGCCATCTATGACCCCTCGGGGAACGAATACACCTTTACCAAATACCACTACCACGAGGGAGTGGAGATCCTTCTGATCAATCGGGGAGACGCCGAGATCGTAGTGGAGAACCGTGCCCTTTCGGTAAAGGAGGGCGACATCGTCATTGCCAACTCCTTTGAGGCGCACGGAATCTATTTGAAGGACACAAACGGCGATTTTCAACGCACGTGTATCGTTTTTCACCCACACCGCATCTTTCCCTACGAGAGCAGCGAGTGCCGCTTTTTCACCGATCTCAAAGCCATGCGCTTTGAAAATATGATCCCCGCCGAGCATTCCGCCTCTGTCCCCCTGCGCTCCTGTATTCTCAACATTCTCGCCGCCTGCAAGCGGGAGGAGGTAGTGCGCTCCGTGCCGATGTTTGAGGAGCTGATCCGCTTCTACTC
>JAFTMU010000120.1 GCA_017452215.1 Clostridia bacterium | reverse complement strand
TTTCTCCAAAGGGGCGTATCCCCAAAAAGAGCGAAAGAGACGGCCATACCCACACCGTTAACAGACGAACAGCGACCAAAAAAGGTGCAAACCGAACGCAATCTGACAAGAGTTCTGCCAAGCAGATCGGTAAAAAACAAAATGGAAAGCCCACAGGGCGCAAAAGAAGGGGAAAACACGCATGACTGCCTTTGCACATTGGCTCAATACAGCATTTGCGGACTTTGATTATGGAATTTTGGAATTTTATCACAGATTGGCCGAGAAAGCGGGCGGATTTTTCACCCCATTTATGTCCGTCGTCAGTCTGATTAGCGACCTTGGCTTTTTGTGCTTTGCCGTTGCTTTCGTTCTGCTGTTGTTTCCCAAGACCAGAAAAGTTGGCTTTTGTATGATTGCCGCCGTTGGGATCGGAGCGATTCTGAACAACGTCATTCTCAAAGAATGGATCGCTCGGCCCCGTCCGTTCCAATCGGAGGTTGCCATCTTCCGTGTCTGGTGGGAATCGGTAGGGGCACCTCACGTGGGCGAATTTGCCTTCCCCTCCGGCCACACAGCCGCCGCCGTCTCCGGCATGGCGGCCATGGGACTGATGCTTCAAAAAAAATACATCTGGATTCCCGTGGGGTTGGCTTATTCTATTTTGGTGGGAGCTTCCCGCAATTATCTGATGGTGCACTATCCAACCGACGTGATGGGGGCCTTTCTGTCGGGCTTTGTAGGTGCACTGGCCGCTGTTGGCCTCACGGTGCTCTGCTTCCGCTTTGCGCAACAGAAACGGGACAAGGCCTTTTTCCGCTTTCTACTGAATGCCGATATCCGTTCCCTGTGGAGCAAGAAACGCAACCAAACCACCTCGGAGCAATAAAAAAACAACCCCTTTGCAGATGGTAAAGGGGTTGTTTTTTTGCATGGAAAGAGCGTTTCAGTTACCGTACAGGTCCTTGGCCAAACGCAAGCTCTCCTCCGGCTCCAGCAGAGGGTTGTACTCCAAGCCCAGTGCACCGGTATAGCCTGCTTCATCGACTGCCTTTAAGATCACACGGTAGTCACTTTCTCCGTTTTGCATCTCGTGTCGGCCGGGATGCCCCGCACCGTGGAGATGAGCAATACAATCTAAGTTGTTCAGAATATTGGGAATGATATTTCCCTCCATGACCTGCTGATGATAAATGTCATAAATCACCTTGACATTGGGATGATTCACCTCTCGGATGATCTCAAACGCCTCCAATGAGGACCACAGATAATAACCGGGATGGTTGACATAGGTATTTAGGGGCTCGATCATCACCGTGACACCATATTTCTCCAAAATCGGTGCGCCTGCACGAAGGCCGGCCACAGTGGAGGCATGCTGCTCCTCACGGGGAGCACCCGTGTCCTTGCCCACCTGAGTGATCAAACGATGAACACCAAGCTTCTGAGCGGCGATATAACTCTCTTCCAATCCGGCCACCCAAGTATCACGATAGGCAGGATCGGTCAAATTGAACTCGGTGGTGCACATACTCAACAGCTCCACTCTCGTTTCATCCAAGGT
>JAFTMU010000119.1 GCA_017452215.1 Clostridia bacterium | reverse complement strand
TTGCCGATACGCTATGGATCTGACGCAGAAATGGTCGGTGGACATCACTCCCGTAAAGGACAACCGACGCAACGGTGTTTACGACACCATCGCCATGATGGAAAAATACGATCTGCCCTGGACGGGGATCCTTGCCGAGGGGTGGGATCTTGGCCGCAATGACCAAGATCTGAAGGAGCTGTGCGATTACGTGCACTCCCTTGGCAAAAAATTCTTGGTCTATATCCCCATGGGCTCGGCAAAGGGCGCAGAACAGTATGCCGTGACCCAAAAAACTCCCGACGGGAATATTTCTTCGATTCCCGAGGTGGAGCCCGGCGTGCTCAATCCCGACCGAGGCGAGGGGGCAGTATATAAAAAGTACATTGATATCACCAATCCCTTTGCCATGAAGCTCTATTTAGAGGAGTTCTGGGGACGCTATTTTGACGAGATCGGTGTGGACGGCATCAAGGTGGATTTTTGCGAGCTGATGCCCGAGGACTACCCTTACAATTATTTTGACACCTTCGGCACGAATATTGCTAACAAGGGCACCCACCATTGGTATCCCACGGCGTATTCCGTGATGCTGTATCAAAAAATTGCCGAAAAAGCCGACGGAGGAATGCTTTATATCCGAGGCGGCGGCATCGGTCTTCAACGTGCCCCTTACGTTTGGGGCGGCGATCAAAAAAGAGCATACGAGAGCCTGGGTCTTCAGCTGACCGCTGTTTTGAGCATGGGAATGTCGGGACTGCCGTATTTTTCCTATGATATGTCCGGGTATCAGTATCATTACTCCTTCCATGGGACGGAGGAGCAGCTGATGGGGGACACCACCCGAGAGATCGGGTATGAATCCCGTGTCTTTATCAGAGGTCTGCAATATTCCGCCTTTACCGTTTGCATGCAGATGCACGGGTCGGTGCGAAATCCCTTTGATTTTGCCGAATATACCCGCTATTACGTAGGAGGGCAGAGCGTGATGATCTTTTACGACAAAGAGGCGAAAAGGGAATACGTCTATTGCGATCTGGGAGACGGGAAGCAGAATTATCACATTTATGAGGACGGCTACGGAAGATACGTGCAGCGGGGAGACGTAAAATATTATCTCACCGCCGTCAAGGACGGAAAATACGCCTACGTGACCGATATTTATCGGGCGTACGTAAAGCTTCACGAGTTATTGACGCCCTATATTACCGAGCAGGCGTCCATCGCTTCTCGGACGGGAATGCCCCTGATGCGCCACATGGCGCTGCATTGGCAGGACGATGCAAACGTTTATGACATCAACGATCAGTATATGTTCGGCGATGCGTTCCTGGTTTGCCCCGTTCTGGACGATAAAAACGAAAGAGACATCTATTTGCCCGAGGGCAATTGGTTGGATCTGAACACGGGCACGGAGTATTCCGTTGGAAAGAGCGGTAAGCGCCTCGCCGGCTACGACGCCGCCCTGACCCAGCTGCCACTGTTCTATCGCTTGGAGAATACATCCGACACCGACGACTGTCTTTTGGCGGGTATTGCAGAGATCTTTACCTATTTAAAGGAGATACAGAGCTCCGTACACTGATGACGAAAAGGAGGACGAAACGTGAAACGAAGCATGCGCTATCTTGCGGCAGCTCTTTGTTTGTTGCTTGCAATGAGCTTGTTGTCCTGTACGTTGAAATATGAAAAGCCCGAGGAAGGAAGCTCCTTTACGTCGGAGGAAACGACCACGGCTCCTGTGATCCCCATTCCCGAGGACCTTTTGGCGGTGGCGGAGAACGGGGAGAGCGAATATCAGATCGTTTATCCCGTGGGGGCAAGTCAAGGAATCGTTGACGCTTCCAACACTCTTGCCGACGAGATCGAGGCGGCAACGGGGGCTCGTCCCTCGGTGGTGCACGATTCTATGCCAGAGCAGGAGAAGGAGATCCTTGTTGGCGACGTGTTCCGCACGGAGCTGATGAGTGTCAAAAACGGATATGAATTGAAAAATCTTGATTACGCCGTTTGCGTTGAGGGCACACGGATCGTGATCATGGGAAAAAACGATTACGCTACCCAAACGGCGGTGCAATTCTTTTTGAACACCGTGGCGTACAAAAACGGGGAAGCCAAGTGCTTTGGCATTGAGGAAGCCTACCGATACATCTATCGCTCCGATGAGGTCCATCCCGTGATGCTCCTGGAAAAGGGAGACCGATATGCTGATTTTGCTGTCGGGATCACCGGAGGCGCCCCCACGTTGTTCCGCCTGACCTATACGGGCAACGACGGCTGGCGGATTCAAACCAAGGCGTCTATGTCGGACGAATACGACGATATCGGGGCGTCCCAGCTGCTTTCCGTCTATCTGAATGAGGAGCCGTATCTCAACACCGAGAGCTTCTCGGTGCAAAAGGAGGAGGCATCGGTCCTTTTCAGAGCTCCCGACGGCAGCAGCGGAAAGATCCTTCTTGATAAATTCCAAGCGGAATTTTATACCCCCGACGGCGCTCTTGCCGCTACGTTGACCGATATTGATGCCACACGGGAGGAAAGCTACCTGGAGGGCGAGCTGTTGGACAACGAGGCAATCTTTGGCACGGGCGAGAGGTTTGACACGGTCAATCAGCGTGGCAAGCGGTTGGAAATGTTCACAGCAGACGTCTGGTCCAGCTCACAGGCAAATTACGTGGTGACGCCGCTGTTCTGCTTCTCCCGAGGCTCGGGCGTGTTCGTCAATCGCTATGAATATATGGTGGCAGACCTTGGTAGCACGGTAGAGAACCGTTGGAGTGTCCGGGTACAAGGGGCGCAGATGGACTGCTACGTGTTTACGACCGAAAAGATCGGGGACGCCATCTACGGCTACACTGAGATCTCGGGACACGCCGAGCAGCCTGCCGAATGGACCTACGGCATGATCGTATGCCGTTATGACCCCGACCTGACCCAGAAGTGGTCGGCGGACATCACCCCCGGCGCCGACGGCAGACACACAGGCGTTTACGACCTGATCGCCAAGATGGAGGAGTATGATCTTCCCTGGTCGGGCTTGCTCGTGGAGATGTGGGGAAAATACCCCAGCGCCAATCACGAAAGAGACCTTGAGGAGCTGTGCGATTACGTCCACTCCATTGGTAAAAAGATGGTGGGCTACATTCCCGTGGGAGGAATCTCCTGGAATATGCCCGGGGTCTCCCCCGATTACTATTTGAAGATCACCCTACCAAACGGGCTGCAGACCGAGCAGATCCCACAGACCACCAGCGGTGTGGTAAATCCCGACAATGACGGTACCAAAAAGAGAACCTACGTGGACATTACCAACCCCGAGGCCGTGGAGTGGTATTTTGATGAGTATTACGCACATCTGATCCATAACGTTGGAGTCGATGGCTACAAGATCGACTTTTGCGAGCAGATCCCCGAAAACTATCCTATCAATTATTATGGCAGCCGCTTTCCCACCTTGGGATCTCACCATTGGTATCCCACGGCGTTTTGCGCAAGGTTTTGGGAAATGCTTTGCGACAAGCCCGACGGCGGTATGTGCTACATCCGTGGCGGCGGTATCGGGCTCCAGCGCTCCCCTTACGTTTGGGGCGGTGACCAGACCAGAGATATGTACTGCTTGCCCTGGCTGGTAAAGGCAACGCTTTCCATGGGGCTTTCGGGACTTCCGTTCTTCAGCTTTGACATGAGCGGATATCAGTACCGAGGCTACAACTGCCTGACCAAGAACGTCTGGGAGGAGGCAAAGGTGTTCGTCAGAGGAACCTCTATGGCGGCATTCACCATTTGCTTGCAGACTCACGGGAAGGTGAGAAATTGCTACGATTTTGCTGATCAGGGCGTTCCTTACGCTACTGACGTTTACCGAGGCTATCTGAAGCTGCACGAGCTTCTGACACCGTATTTCACCGAGCTTTCCGAAAACGCTTGCGCAACGGGTATGCCTATCATGCGTCATATGGTCCTGCATTGGCAGGAGGACGAAACGGTCTATGATATTGACGACCAATACCTATTGGGGGATGCCTTTTTGGTGGCTCCCGTGCTGACCGATTGGAATACGAGAGACATTTACCTCCCCGAGGGAAAATGGATCGATCTGAATACAGGCGAGACGTATACGGTGGGGAAGGGTGGAAAATGGTTATACAACTATTACGCATCTCTTGCAGAGCTTCCCGTGTTCTTTAACACCGAGACCTCTTCGGATACCGCAAGGAATTTGGTTCCCGGTATCGAGGAAATCTTTGATTATTTGGAAACGATCGACGTTCCCGAATGATCGCACACCGAATTAAAGGAGGAAACATGAAACTGAAATTGATCTCACTGTTGCTGCTTCTTGCTATGGCGCTGAGCTTTTTTGCCTGCGCAGGTCCCGAGGAGGGCGGCGGTACCACAGACAGCGGCTCCCAAGGGGGAGAGACTCCCGTTGATCCAACGGAGATCCCCAAGGGAATTATGACGTTTGTTGCTAACGGGACGACCGATTACCAGATCGTATATCCCATTGGCGACGAGGAGACGAAGAAGCAGGCACAGGTGATTGCCGATCACGTGCTGACGCTGACGGGAATCGAGCTTCCTATTGTGCACGATTCGCAAAGGGAAAGCGAATATGAAATCGTTCTCGGAAATGCCTCCCGTTATATTGAGACCGACGGAAAAATGACCAGCATTGCAGGAAAGCACAGCCTTGGCAATTCGGATTTTGCCGTTGAGGTGGTGGGAAGCAGGATCTACGTTGCCGCCCAGACCCACAAAACCCTGCGCTCGGCAGTGGAGTATTTTATCAATAAGGTGATCTACACCAACAAATACGCCCTTGCTGTGGGCATTGCCTCGGATTGCAGTGTGGTGTACAAGGCATCGGATGCGGTTGCCGTTGGAGTGAGCGGCTCGGATGAAAACTATTTGTGGTTCTCTCTGGGAGCGGGAAGCCTGATGGAGACCTTCTGCCAGCTCAGCTTTACAGGAGACGCAGGTTGGCGCATTCAGACCAAGCACAACGCCTCGGATATCTTTGATGACGTAGGGGCATCGCAGCTGCTCTCCATCTCTTTGGGAGAGACTCCCCACGCAACGGTGGAGCGCATTACGGTACAGACCAACGGAGACACCGTTACCGTTAGCGAGGCGGGCGGAAGCTACGTCACGATCTCCCAAAAAACCTTTGAGATGAATTTCTACTCCCCCACGGGTAAGCTTGTGGCTACGGTGACGAACATTGTATCCAACGGTGGAGGAAGCCTGATCGAGGGAAAGCTGGAAACGAACGAAGCGCTCTTTGGTACGGGAGAGAGATTTAACACGGTCAACCAGCGAGGAAAATATATTGACGTCTTTTCCTCGGATATATGGAGCGAGCCCGGTGCTTGCTATCTGGAGATCCCCATGCTTTGCTCCTCTCGGGGCTCGGGAATCTTCCTCAACCGCTACGAATACATGACTCTGGATCTTGGCAGAGACGTCAAGAGTAAGTGGGTGGCGGAGATCAGTGACGCCGAGATGGATTGTTACATCATGGCGACTGACAAGATCTCCGATGCGCTCTTGGGCTACACCGAGCTCTCGGGGCATGCCGATCAGCCCGAGGAATGGACCTACGGTATGATCGTTTGCCGATACGCTATGGATCTGACGCAGAAATGGTCGGTGGACATCACTCCCGTAAAGGACAACCGACGCAACGGTGTTTACGACACCATCGCCATGATGGAAAAATACGATCTGCCCTGGACGG
>JAFTMU010000118.1 GCA_017452215.1 Clostridia bacterium | reverse complement strand
GCCAATACCAACGTGGTGCTGGGGGAGAACTACCGCCTCTTGTGGGGCAGAGAATCCATCGAGGATCAGCTCTGCGCTCAGACCTACCGCATTTCCCCGGGAGCGTTTTATCAGGTCAATCACTACTCCTGCGAGCTTCTTTATTCCTTGGCAGGAGAGGCGGCAGCCTTGACGGGCAAGGAGACCCTCTTGGATCTCTATTGCGGCATCGGTACCATCGGACTCTCTCTTGCAAACAAGGCAAGGAAGGTCATCGGCATCGAGATCGTAAAGGAGGCAGTGGAGCGGGCAGAGGAGAACGCCCGTCGAAACGACGTCACCAACGCCTATTTTTATTGCGGAGACGCCTCCGACGCCGAAAAGCTTTTGGAGAACGCCGAAAGGGCGCACGGAGATATCAGCGGCGCCACCGTCATCATGGATCCCCCAAGAAAGGGAAGCACCCCCGAATTGATCAGATACTTAGCAAAACGAGGCTTTGAGCGCATCGTGTACGTCTCCTGCAACCCCGATACCCTGGCAAGAGACTGCGCCCTGTTCACCACCCTGGGCTATACCCTCAGCCCCGTCACCCCCGTCGATATGTTCCCTCGCACGGGACATGTCGAGTCCGTCGTGTGTCTCACACGCCGACTCGACGTCGATATGCGACGCTGACGCATCGCTCGATATGCCGCCTTCGGCGGCTCGATATATCCCCTGCGGGGACTCGATATGTTTTGCCTGATGGCGAAACGAGATTGAGGGAGATGCGGCAGCCGCATAGCGGCACTCGTTGCGCAAAGCGCAACATATCGATTGCCCGCAAAGCGAGCAAATATCGAATTTTGCGAAGCAAAATATATCGAGTTCGCCAACGGCGAACATATCGACGAAAAGAAAGGATTTTGATCAAATGAACGAAAACAAAAACCAACTGCGTGAGGATACCATTGAATTGGCGATTCAAATATCCGACTTATGCGACGAGATAAAAGGCTGTTCCGTTTACGTCAATCAAATCGTTCGCTCTTCGTCGTCTATTGGAGCAAATATCCACGAAGCAAAATACGCACAGAGCAAAGCGGATTTTATAAACAAACTTGAAATTTCGCTAAAAGAGTGCTCGGAAACAGAATATTGGCTTGAACTGATTTTCAGGAAAGGTAAAATGAGCGAATCAACATATAAAGATTTAAGAAACAAGTGCGGTTCGATACGGCGCAGACTTATCGCCTCAATCACCACCGCAAAGGGGGATTCCCAATGATCGTCACCTTTCAGTTGTCAAACCAAATATTTAAGGATGCGCTGGCGGTATCCGTCAACGGAGAGACAAAGGAATTGAGTGCTCGGAATCCCCAAATCAATTTTGAAATTTCCGATCCGCAAGAACTCACGGTTTGGGTGGAATATGTCAGCGAGCGTCACCGAGACGTCAAAAAAACCATATGGAAGAATCTTTTGCATTCGATTGCCTTTGTATTGTCAAAAGCGGAAACAGTTTATCGCAGCCATTGGCGCATCGGAACATCGGAGAGGGATTACTTTTTTCATGAGGTAGAGCCGTTTGAATTGAAAAAGTGCTTCAAAATTCAACCGACGGAAATGATAATTTGGGTAAAATACATTCCTTCGGAATATGATGAATCCGAAAATAGCATTTCTGCTCCCGATATAGAAATGGTTGGCACAGAGGCAACGGAGCAGGAGAACGTCATGCAATATAATCGGGAATACATGAAACAGGAATTTCACCTACACTATTATCCTGCCTATATGGGATGGTTTCTTACCTCCGTTGGACTCGGTCTGTGCGTGATCACATCATGGTTTTTTGGAGGATCCAAGTCGGACGACTTTCTGAATATCCTGTCTCTGCTCTTTATCATTGCAGTTGCATGGGGAGTGCTGGCATGGGGAATCTATGAGTTTGTTTCTCTGTGTAAAATC
>JAFTMU010000117.1 GCA_017452215.1 Clostridia bacterium | reverse complement strand
CGGTTTACGCTCTTTGCCACAACGGGCTCCGAGATAGAGGTCTGCACTACGTCAGCCTCTTCGATAATGTTTTTGGTTTTGTAAGCATTTCTACATGCCATAGTTTTAACTCTCCTTTTTGTTTAATGAATTGTCTTTTTTAATCGATTTTGCAGCTGCATCCATAGTATAGAATCTAATGATGACAACTACTGTCATAGTTAACAATATTTTTTAATAGTGCTCATAATTGCAAAAGCCGGATGGGGAATGGCAAGATGAACCGCCAAAGTGTCCACAAGACAGACATACGCTTTCAGCCGGCGTAACCGAGTCGAAGTAGTTGCGCATATAGTCATCAGGATCCGAATAATCAAGCTTGGTGTTATAATTCCTTGAAGGATCAAAAGTAGGTGTTTGAGGAATAGCTTTTGTGCTACTCATTCTCTCAAAAAACCTGCTCGACTTGCTTGCTACATTCGGAAGATCGCCAATGCTTTCCTTATAAGCAAGGAAACATTTGCGGCGTGTTAGCATATCTCGGAAAATTTTCAAGATTGCCTGAGCATCCTTTTCGTGATCCGGTGTATACTCAATTTCAAGTTCGTAGTCGGTTTGATCAAGATATTCGTTCTTATCGAGTACGGCTTCGTAGTTTGCATCCTTGAACACAACACAACGCTTGGTAATGAGTTCTCCCTGAAGCTTTAAGCCCATATCGGTGAATGCATTGCTTTCAAGTCCGCTGTAGATCTCCATTTCGGTTTCTGTACTTTGATCGTCACCAGGTGAACGCTTTTTCATTGTTGCTTGATATTTTCCGTTCTTCAAACGGATTCGGCAGGTTGTGTTCTGACGGTTCATTGAGAAATCGTCGGTGTCAAAGTAGTAGTTGATCTGCGTGGAGATGGACTTTTGAATCAACGGACTCTCGTAGCCTAAGTGTTCCATCAGATAGTCATACTCATCTTCCGTGAGTAAAAGTTTCTTTTCAAGCTCTGTCATAACAAATTCCTCCTGATAATTTTTCCCGAGCCGTTTTTGGGAAGCTCGTCCACCAGTTCAATAACAGACGGCACCTGAAAAGAGGGAAGTAGCTTCATGCAAAGCTGTTTTACCTCTTCTGTTGAAGAAAACTCTCCGACAAGCATCATGCCGATCAGTGTGCCGAATGAATTGTGAAAGCCATAAACGAGGACTTCCTTGACACGAGGATCCTGTTTGATAGCACCCTCAATTTCGGCAGGATAGATGTTCATCCCCGACTTGATGATCAGGTCGTCATTTCTTCCCTTGATTTTGAGAAATCCCGCATCGTTGAGAAATGCAATATCGCCGGTGCAAAGCCAACCGTCCTTGAGCACCTCGTGCGTTTTCTCTGCGTCACTGTAATATCCCAACATAATGTTTTCGCCCTTGACGTAGAGAAGCCCCTCTTCATTTTTTTGACATGGGGTTCCGTCCGACTTCAAAATCTTGATGGATACCGATTTCAGAGGGATGCCGACGGAATCGGGATATTTGTTGAAATGCTCAGGGGGAAGATAACTGACACGTGGGCACGCTTCCGTAAGGCCGTAAATGTGATAAATCTTACAGCTCGGAAAGGCGGAGTGGATGTTTAATCCTACCTCGGCGCTCATGCATTCACCGCTGATACAGAGGTACTTCAATGCTTCGGTTGCATGATTTCGACTGAACCTTGCCATCATGGAGAGCAGTGTGGGGGTGCCGCAAAAAGCTGAGATTTTGTATTTCCGAATCAGTTCAAGTATTTTGGCGGGATTAAACTGTTCGGAATAGAAACGAATATTGGCTCCTCGCACGATCGCCGTGAGAAATTCACCGGTGAGCACGGCACAGTGGTACAGAGGACGGGCAATGAGAATGGTGTCGCTTTGATCCAGCGTAAAGTAATCAGCAATATCAGATACGTTGGTGATGACATTGTGTTCGCTGAGCATAGCGCCCTTCGGTTTGCCCGTGGTGCCTGATGTACACATGATCAAGGCGGGATGCCGATTGTGTGCGATATATTGGCTGTCTTTGATCTTATATACAGCAATCTCACTGTTTGTATCTAGAATGATGGCATCGGGACTAATGGTATCAAGGATTTTATTGCAATGCTCCTCCCCATATCGCATGGATAGGGGGAGTGCTGTTACACCGGCGGCAAAGCAAGCGAGCAGAGACATAGAAGCTGCCATTTCCGAGGAGCAAAGAATGGCACAACACTTGACCCCGCATAATTTCTTTGCGAAATTTTCTGCCCAAATGACGGTTTCATCAAAGGAAAAGGATGCATCCTTTTCACGGATTTGTTGTTGTGGATTTTCCAACATATGTTCTTTTAAAAAATTCCAAAGACTCATCCTTCTTCTCCTCTCGTTTTTTGCAATAGAGCTATCAGAAGCTCCTGCTCCCGTGCTTTCATTGACAAAAGATTTTTTTGAATTGTCAGCAGACTCCATTTTCTCTCTTTCATATGATGTGCTGCATAGAGCATGCGGCAGTTATCCGCTTCCCGAACCACCGTCTTGTATGCATCACTGATGGAATGGTCAAGGGATAAGGCTTCTTCAATTGATTGGATCCTTTCGAGCATTACTTTTTTGTGTTCCCAGATCATGCGGAACACACGTGGGTCCATTTTTTCATAGGGGATTGAGCCGTCGTAAAGCTTACCCGTATATTTGGCAATGTAGTCGTGGACGACAATGCCGCAAGCAATACCTTTCGGGTTTTCGGGGTATTTCTCCATATTGGAATCAAGATATTCTGCAATTTTATTTAATGCGGTTTCATGTGAAAAGGCTATTTGATCTTCCTTGGGTTTAATACCGCAGATCTCGCCATACCGCCCTTTTTTAAACTGAGCCCTACGTGCAGCATCGAAGGATTTTTGCGGAGTCCAGAATTTTCGGTAGATCCAATTTTGATCATAGGCATAAATGCAAAAGGTCTTGTTCTCCCGGTCATAGCCGCAAATACAACCGTCGTGTTCAAAATGCCGTTTGTGATACCAGCTTTTTCCATCAACATAATAATCGTCAATTCCACTGAAGCAAACATAATATCCGGCATCAAGAAGCTTGCGTATTACAACATTCGTATATCCTCCGAGGAACTCCATATTGTACCATTTTCTGTCTAAATAAGGGTTGGTCCTCCAGGAGGAATCGGTAATCCCAATTTCGGGTGTCGTAAAACCGTCCAAAAATTTTTGAGTGCAGGTAAGGATCGTTACTTGATTCAAATGCCAGTTTTTAATCAAAGGATTGTTTACAAGAGTGGCGGTGCATGGCCCTTGATAGTGATAGGTACTGTACATTGGTTCAACAAGTGCGAGTTCAATTTTCTTCTTTGTATTCTTCATGTCTTCCACCACCTATATATTTTTCTATCAGGACGATCACATGGTACACTGTGGTCAAGTCGAAGGGGTTCATATCACTTTCATGAAAACGGATTTCGAATTTTTCTTCGAGCATCATCAACAGCATAACCAGCTGTAGACTGTCAAAGCCGAGGTCTTCTTGAAGCTTTTGTTCAATGTGGATGGTTTCTATGCCACTAAGTTCTGATAAAATGGCGGTTACTTTATCAAAGATTTCCATTGTTAAGCATCTCCTTTACAGTGTTTTTTACGATTTTATAGCATTCATCCTCGGATTGAAGTGTAGAGATAAGAACGCCATTATTAGCAGTGCAAATATCTAAGTATTCCTTCCGAAGCTTGTGCTGAAGATCCATGTCAATGTAGCGATCCTTTTCTTCCGTCCGGCGGCGAACTCTTGCAACGGCTTCTTCTACTGGTACATCAAAAAAGAAGGAAATATCGGGTTGAAGAACCCACTTTGCAGCTTCATAAATCCACCGGTCCTGTTCATATCCCCTTGCACGGAGGTTGGAGAGGCAGGAATAAAAATATCTGTCACAGAGGACGATCTTTCCTCTCTTCATCTCCGGCTCAATGATTTTGTTGACATGTTGCAAACGGTCGGAGGCGGCAAGGAGGGAAAGGCTGCGATAAACAAAACCATCGTGATTGGGGCAATCCATGTAGGTGCGAAAAATTTCTGAATTGCGGACGGCATTCGTTGGCTGCTTTGTCACAAAGATCTCATGCTCTTTTTCAAGATCTGCAATCAAGCGGTTCATCATTGTGGTTTTTCCGCAACCGTCAAGACCGCAAAAGGTGATGAGAAATCCCGGCGCCTCTTTTTTTCTCATATCAAGTTTTTGCATATGTATCTACCTCCCTCAAATCCTCGTCTCTTGCTTCCATAAAGAACCGTTGGGTTACGTCCGTTGTTTGGTACATTAACATCTTTTTATCCTTTGGGGAAACGACCCTGAGGCGAAAATATGGATCGCCATCAAGCGCTGCGTGAGAAATGCCGTAAGCCGTGGGATGGTCTATGTCAAAAAGCTCCATTGTTTCAAGAATTGTATAGGCGCAGATCTTTTCCATGCCGAGCTTGGAGGCTCGTGCAAAAATTTTCTGCAGAAGCCCATCGGACATCTCTGAGAGCAGCATATAGATATCACAATATTTGTACAATGTCATATCTCGGTGCATTTCGATCCACGGAAGAGTGGTTGCTTCCTTATAAAGATGTGCGCAAAGATGAATAAAGAAATCGGCATCATTAAGCGTTGGAATTGTAAGTCCGTTTACGTTTTTGGTACAAACGTTAGAAAGCATATGGGATAAAATATCTTCATTTCCGTTTTTGTAGTCCAGCGAAAAGTTGATATCCACCTCAAAGTGTCTCATAAACGGAAGATTGACTTCCTTAATATAAGGAACGGTTTCTCCTCGCATCATCCTGGATTCAATAATCTCCTGTCTGGTTGCGGGAACAAACTCACCGCTTCGAACATTTCCTTGTTGAAATCCCGCAGCCGAGAGGAGTTCTCCGATCTTGGTGACGTCTTTTGGGGAAACGAGCAGATCCACGTCGTTGCACGTTCGATATCCGTTGGGATAGAGAGAGCAAAGATAAGCGCCTTTGAGCATCGCTACGTTGCAACCGCAATTACACAGAATTTCAGAAAGCCTCATGACACATTTTCGAAAGCTTTCGTTTTTTTGTACGTTTTGATCAAAGGCAGTAGACAGAGAATTGCGAAATTCTCGATTCACATTTCCGAGAAGTCTATTGCGTTTAAGTGTATCATAGGCAATGCCTTGCATACGGTTGAAGAAAAGGTGCCCAAGAACGGTTGGGGTGGCAAACTCAACCAGGGAAGTATCCGAGAACGAATCCTTGAATTTGCACAATGCTTTGAATAGTTGTTTTTCTTTTTCTGTCATTTTAAGATCCTTTCTTGCTTTTGTTTTTGGGTTTGGAGTATTGAGAGATAAGGAGCCGGAGCCGGTTCTTTTCGGCGACTGTAAGTAACTGTACATCCTCGTTGGCTGCTAGGTATAATTTTTGTAATACATCAAGTTCTGCAGTGGTCATATACATTCGATCCATAGAATAACCCTCAACAACGTAAACTCCACCGCCGTATTTCCCGAAGCGTGTATAGATGGGTTGGGTTCCGCTCAAGGCTTCGATATCTCGCTGAATGGTTCTCATAGAGACGCCGAACTCGGATGCTAAATGACGAATGGTTTCACATCTGCGACGGCACAGAATTTTCATGATTTCATATCTTCGTTCGGTCGGTCCCATATGACTCTCACCTCCTGTTCCGCCACTATTCTAAAAGTTAACCCGGACAACTACTGTCAGGGTTAAAAAATTTTTTGAGAAAAATTTGGTTTTTTTGAATATTATGGGGGGTGAAAATAGAAAAAAGGGGGTGTCTCAAATGCGTTTCGCATTTGGTCGACACCCCCCTGGTTTTTGCTTTGCGGCTTGACGCCGCAATTTTCGTCCGTAATTTGACGGTATTTGATCGTACTTGCAAACGAAAAACGCAAATTCCCGGCACAAAAAAGCCTACCATCGGCTTTTTTGCGCAAGAGGCTATCTCAAATTTGCAATTTGAGACAGCCTCTTTTTTGGTACAACAGAACACTTGGAAGTGCCTATATTCCAAGTTGCTTTTGCCTCGCCAAAATT
>JAFTMU010000116.1 GCA_017452215.1 Clostridia bacterium | reverse complement strand
GGCTGTTGTGCCCAGATGGTAGGCTTTGCCGTCATGAGCTTTAAGGAAAATAAATGGGGAGGACTTGTGTCCCAGGGCATCGGTACGAGTATGCTCCAAATGCCCAATATCATCCATAACCCCCGCATCTGGATCCCTGCCACCCTCACCAGCGCCATCACAGGCCCTCTTGCTACCTGCGTGTTCGGTATGCAGATGTACGGCGAGGCGATCAATTCGGGCATGGGCACCTGCGGACTTTTAGGTCCCGTAGGCATCGTTCTCGGTTGGTTTGGCGGCGCATACCCCGGGGCGGTAGGCGTTTTGGATTGGATTGGACTGATCCTCATCTGCTTCATCCTTCCCGCCGTTCTGTCCCTTGCGTTCAGCGAGCTGCTCTATAAGATCAAATGGATCAAGCCCGGCGACTTGACCCTGCCGGAATAAACCGTATAAACCAAGTGAAAAAACCTCTGCAACTGCGGAGGTTTTTTTACTTTACCCCGGTAAAGAAAAATTTTCAAAATATATTGCAAAAATGGAAAAGCCGTGATATAATAAGAATTGCCAAATCAATTCAATAAAGCGTAGCGTATAGAAAACCGCCGAAAGGGGGTTCTATGTCTGTTTGCCGTTTTTTCTGTTTTTTGGTGATTGAATTTGAAAAAAATGCAAATTCCATCCACCGAAAACGGAGAAGGCATCATGCTACGTTAAATATGGATTGGTTTGGCGACTATTGGAGTTTGCGTTTTTTGGCGCTGACTTCGGTTAGCGCCTTTTTATTTCATTTTTAGGAGGAAAAAGAAAATGAAAAAGTTACTATCCGTAATTTTGACTATCGTTCTGCTTTTGGGCGCCATTTTCGTGTTTGCCTCGTGCGAGACGGGTGAGCAGGGGCTTCCGGGAGAAAAGGGCGACAAGGGTGACCAAGGAGAGCAAGGTCTTCCCGGCGAGAGCGGTGCCAATGGAAAAAGCGCCTATGAGATCGCCGTGGAGCACGGTTTTGTAGGCAGTGAAGCCGATTGGCTTGCCGCTTTGATCGGTGCAATGGGTCCCCAAGGCCCCGAGGGCGAACAAGGTCCCGAGGGTGAGCAAGGTCCCGAGGGGGAAGACGGTCTGACACCCTACATCAAGGACGGTTATTGGTGGATCGGTGACAAAAACACCAACATCAAGGCCGAGGGAAAAGACGGCGTTGACGGTGCCGACGGTAAAGACGGTGTCGACGGCGAGGATGGAAAAGATGGCGAAGATGGAAAAGACGGCGTCGATGGAACCGATGGAAAAGACGGCGCAACTATCCAGAAGGTAGAGTTCGACGAGCTTGGCAGATTGGTCATTACCTTGACCAACGGAACTGTGCTACCTCCTGTGGAGATGCCCAAAGCAGACGGCTCTGAAGGATTGACGTATTATCCTTTGTCCAATGGCACCTACGGCGTGTCTGCAAGCACCACTACTGTCTATTTAGAAAAGATCGAAATTCCTGCTTACCACAACGGCAAATCCGTCACCATGATTGTTGAAAACGCTTTTGCAGACGCAAAAAAATTAAAAAGTGTCATCATTCCAAATGGTGTGGAAAGCATCAGTGAAAGTGCATTCTCTGGTTGTACAAGCCTTACGAGCGTCACCATTTCCAACAGTGTAACGAGCATCGGCAATTCTGCGTTCAAAGGTTGTACAAGCCTCACGAGCATCATCATTCCAAATGGTGTGGAAAGCATCAGTGAAAGTGCATTCTTTGGTTGTACAAGCCTTACGAGCATCACCATTCCCGACAACTTGACAACCTTGGGCAGGTATGCATTTGCAGGCTGCTCCAAGTTGTCGGAGGTGATGTTAGGTCCGTCATTGCGAGACATCGATGATTATGCGTTCTGGGATTGCACAAATCTTACAAACATCACGATTCCCGCTGGTGTCACCGGCATTGGGGACTCTGCGTTCGGTGGTTGTACAAGCCTTACGAGTATCACGATTCCCGCTGGTGTCACCGGCATTGGGGAATCTGCGTTCGGTGGTTGTACAAGCCTCACGAGTATCACCATTCCCGATAGTGTAACGGGTATCGGCAGGTTTGCGTTTTCGAATTGCAAGAATCTTAAAAGTATCACGATCCCCGATAGCGTGACCAGCATCGGCAGGGATGCGTTTAAAGGTTGTACAAGCCTTATCGAAATGGAAAACTGCGTATCTTATGTAGACAAGTGGATCGTTGATTGCGATTCAAGCGTTACAAACGCAGACCTGCGAGAAAGTAGCGTTGGTATCGGTGATTATGCGTTCCGGGATTGCACAAATCTTACAAACATCACGATTCCCGACGGTGTCACCAGCATTGGGGATTCTGCATTTGATCGTTGCACAAGCCTTACGTATAATAAATATGACAATGCATACTACTTAGGAAACGGAAGTAATCCGTATGTTGCATTGATAAAAGCTGAATCCACCGAAATTGTGTCTTGTACAATCAATGCAAAAACGAAAGTTATTTGCGCTGCGTTCGCAAATTGCACGAGCCTTACAAACATCACGATTCCCGACAGCGTGACCAGCATTGGCTCTTATGCGTTCTATAATTGTAATAGTCTTACGAGCATCACGATTCCCGACGGTGTTACGAGCATCGGTGATTGTGCGTTCAGGTATTGCACAAGC
>JAFTMU010000115.1 GCA_017452215.1 Clostridia bacterium | reverse complement strand
CCTTGGGGCATTTCACACGCTGAGCCTATAGGCTCGTCGAATGATCCTCCACTTGCGGAAGTTGCCCCACTGCCACAGATGTGGCAACTATCCTTTAGCCTCCCTTGTGTCAAGGGAGGTGGCACGGCTTGCCGTGACGGAGGGATTGTTTTTCCTGATTTTCCACGAGTACAACCCCTCAGTCAGCTTCGCTGACAGCTCCCCTTACACAGGGGAGCCTTCCGCTGCGGCGGACACGGTGCAAAGCTAAAGCTTTTTGGAACCACCAGCACTGCTGGTGGTTTTCGTTATACAAAAAGGGCTGCCCCAAATGATTTTGCTCATTTGTGACAGCCTCTCATAAAACTTAACCGCATATTGAAATTACTTACAGAAACACACGACAGCCAAAAGCGTATTCTGACAGCTTTTGTATACGAAAGGAGATTTTCTTCCCTTAAGTAACAAAGGCTACCTACTCAATTCTTGCAGATTTTCGAGTTGTTTTCAAGCCTTGTTTCCGACGGCTTGTTCAAAACAGCACAGAGGAGCCGGGTGCCGGAGTGTAAATCTGAGCAGCGTGAGAGAAATTGTATTTGTCGTAATATTTTACGTTCAGACTCTCAATGACCCTATCCGCTTTTTCCTTTTCGACAAGTGCAATAACACATCCGCCAAGTCCTGCACCTACCAACTCACTGCCAAGAACGCCGTCTTCTGCATTAAGCATATCGCACATATAATCTATTTCCGGTGTGGAGCAATCGTAGGCGCCGTATTGAAATGCGATATCAGCATTTTCAAGCGCTAATTTCTCGAGCTTTTCATCAGAAATGGAAACCGAACCGCATCTATCACCGTTGTGACTGATCTTCATCATTTCACCGAGAAGCGCATAGTTACCGTCATTCAGGATCTCCATACATCTGTCGGATCTGACGCACTCGGATATACCGTAAAGCGCAACGTCTCTTAAATGATAAACACCGGGATCCGCATGATTTCTGAATATAACTTCAATACTTTCCATATATTCGGGAAGTTGTTTTTTGATTTCTTCCCTTGTGATCTTTTCGGGAAGCGCCTTCAGCATTTTATAAATTTCAGAGTAGGGACGAATTTTAGAAAGATCTCTGAATTCTTCAAGGCGATATTTTGGGTTCGCCCGTTTCAAAAGCATAAAGGCAAACTCATATGATGCAACCTTTGCATTAAACTTGTTCTTGCTTCCTTCGGATTTCTTTGCTTTTATCATACTGTTTGCTACGATGATCGCATATTTGTCCGAAAAGCTTGCGCTATCACCGACTGCGAAGGGCTTGAATGAAAGATGCACAATGGCATCCCGCTTTCCGCATTTCATGGCGGCATGGTCGCCCGCTCCTCCCCGAGAACCGACAAACCACTCACCTTCCCCACACATCTCTATAAATTCCTTGTCCGTGATATTCAGGCAGTTAAGCGCAACAACAGCTTCCATAACACCCACAACAATGCTTGACGATGAGGAAAGTCCTGCCGCCACCGGAATCGTTCCGTCAACAACCATGTCCATACCACAAAGCAACTCATCGCTTTCAAACTGCGCTCTTGCGATTGCAGCCTTTACGTAGTTGGACCAATCGCCCGCACTTTCGGAGAGATTTTTCATAACTACTTCATCAGCAAGATAATCAAGCCACTTACCGTACTTTTTCTCCCCCATAAGCTGTTTTACGGTAAATTCATTTTCACTGTACGACTCGTCGCTGTTGGAAATCGTTATAACGTCACCATCATCTCTTGGGGCAAAAACAAAAACGGTATCCTTATCCGTGGCAATAACGTTGATTCCGCCGCCTCTGTGGTCAATATGACGCCCCATAAGATTGACACGTCCGGGAGAGCGAGTGATAATGACCTTTTTATCACCGTGCCTTTCTATAAACCTGTTGAGCAGTCCAATGTATCTTTCTTTTTGCGCAGCTGCATCATCTCTATACAACAAGGCAAACGAGTCATCGAGCTTTCCGTTTTCGATATCGCCTATAAATTCGGAAGCGTTCCGTAAAAAGAATCTGCTGATTTTCCGCAGCTCGGTTTTTGTGCTATACGTAAGCATATCGTTTGAATCTGCGATCTCATAAATCACAGCATCATCCGTAGACGCAAGGCATTCAAGAGCATCGGTCAGATAGATCTCGCCCTGTGCATTATTGGAACCAAGACCTCCTATAACCTCGACAGCCTTGTCAACGTCAAAGCAATATAATCCCGCATTGGCATACTTAGCGTAAAGGATCTCGTTTGCCGAAAAAGTCTCCCCGCACAAAAACAACGCCCCCTGCGGCTTTTTTTCCATGGCTTTACTGTAGACCTTAGCAGCCTTTTTGGGATTAAGCCCTATTTCTTTCAGCTTTTTCATATAATCGCTGCTATCAACGTCCGCCAGAGCCATAAGCGCTGCATCTGCAAATTCCACGATGCCAAACGGTTTCTCACCCCTGGTTATAACTCGTCCGCCGTTAAAATTATCCATCAACGGTTGAACGCCGAAAACGCCCTTCGCCTCGTGCGATTTTTCCAAAAGACTTTTAATTACACCTGCGGAAATGATTTTATCTCCCATAGAGATGATCGCAGGACCGGAATATCCCAAAGCCTTTAAAGCCTTCAAGCCGCACATGGCAGCGTGTCCTGTGCCTCGCTGCTCTTTTTGGTAAGCATATACGATGCCCTCTTCTCCATCCAAGCAATCCATAACGCTGTAAGCCTGGTGACCGATAACGATCACAAAGCTTTTGATCCCGGCATCCTTCATATTAGAGATAATTCTTTTGATGGTCGGCGTACCTGCGCAATCAAAACAAACCTTGTTTTTTGAATTGTCGTTCATTCTTGTGCCTTTTCCGGCACAGAGGATTACAGCCGCAGCATTCATAGTTAATTAAAACCTCCAAAAGCAATAATGAGCCTTTTCCTAATATACATTATATCACATACGACAGTGGTTTTCAATAGAAATTTAAAAACAGACGCCTTCCTGCATACTGAATTTCTCGCTTGCATATATTGTCCTATCAAGTATTTTGCAGGTGAACCATGAAACGATCGATTGATTTATGGCAGCTCTGGGGCTTTGCCATAACGTCCTTTGGGGGCACGATATTACATTTTTTATACGATTGGACGGGAGGATCTCCCCTCGTCGCTCCCTTTTCCGGGGTGAATGAATCCACGTGGGAGCACATGAAGCTGCTCTTTTGGCCGATGTTCCTCTTTGCTATCGTGCAGAGCTTTTTCTTCCGTGACCGCTGGGATTTCTGGTACGTCAAGCTGAGGGGAACACTGCTCGGTCTTGCGCTCATCCCCGTCATTTTTTATACTTATAACGGCGTGATCGGCACCTCGCCCGATTGGATCAACATTGCAATTTTCTTTGTTTCCGCCGCAATCGTGTACATTTATGAAGCAAAGCTCTTCCAAAAAGAACCCGCCGCCTGCCATTCTTCCCGTTTATCCCTCGCCGCCCTGTGCGTGATCGCCCTTTTGTTTGTCATTTTCACATTCGCAACTCCCGAGATTGACATTTTCAAGGATCCGCTGACGGGGACCTATGGAATATAATTTCAGGGGGCTGTCTCAAATTTGCAATTTGAGACAGCCCTGCTTTTACATAACAGATAGAGATCTCGATCGTCCCGTTCTCAACCGTCAAATTGAGAAGTCGAATCCTCGGTGTCCTCCGCATCCCCATTGGAGCGATATGACTTTTTTCCTTTTTCGACCTTGGTCGCCATCACGGCATCCATGTTATCAATAATAAATCTTTGCGCTTCCTCCGAAAAATAAATCGTCGGAGCTCTCCTGCCGTATTTTTCCCAAATCAAGGACACAAAACCGATCGCTTCCCCCTCTGGCGTGGGAAAGCGTTTACTTTTTCCGTTTTCCCATTCTCTCCATTCCATCATGCCGATATCTAACAGCCATTGGTTGATTTGTCTATAGGAAAGCCGTTCCATCTTCCTCTCTACCACGTCCTCAACGAGACAATTGATCCTCTGCACGATGTCCGTTACTGAAATCGGAGTGGGAGAGTATTCAAAGTGCTGAAGCTGCTCATGGGTAACCGAAAACCGCAGGATCGTATTTTTCTGCTCCTTCAGCTCCCTTTTGCGCTCAAATTCCATCGCTTGCCGCAAGATGCCTGACACGTAGAAAAAGCATCGGGACAGGCGAACGTTGTTTGCTATGTCATCCTCGGGGATGGGCGTACCGTCCAAAGGATTGATGCCGTCGGCTAATTTATCAATAAAAGATTTTGCGTATGCAATTTTTTCAAGCTCTGTCATTTTCTTTTCGTCCCCTCGCTGATTTATCCTGTTGCTCTGCCCTGTATTT
This sequence comes from Clostridia bacterium, assembly GCA_017452215.1. Taxonomy (GTDB): domain Bacteria; phylum Bacillota; class Clostridia; order Oscillospirales; family CAG-272; genus UMGS1865. The sequence continues at coordinate 8,313 of JAFTMU010000115.1, read as the reverse complement.
TTCATCAGCGCAGGATTTTCCGAAATACATCAGCTCCCACACGGCAGGATCGCTGACTCTTTCAACGGTTTTTCCATTTTCCGTTTTTTCAACGGTTGCCGTGCCCTCAAAACGCAAATATCCGCCGTCGAACCCAATCATTTTTGCAAGAAGTCCCAAGGGTGCGGGAAGCACGTCAACGAATCTGGTTTTATTGATATCACCGCTACGGTCATAAGTAATTCGATATTCCTCCCCCGCCTCGGTGGTATATTCATAGATCACCTTGTTGTATACGGGCTTGCCTGTATACGCATCCATATACCGCTCCTCGGGAAGAAACCTCAACGTATGATTGGAGTTGTCCCCAAGGATCTCACCGCCCTTGGCGATCATAAAGACGTCGTGATCCTGATAGCCGTATTTCTTTTCTGCGGTGATCCAGGAGGAGATCACCTTATACTCTCCCACCTTGGCTCTGCCCCAATACCAATGATGCATCAGCTTGAGCATAGAGAGGTTGCCCCAATTATGGTCGTGATAGCCCGATCCCTCCAAGTGTAGCTCCTTGCCTCCGTCATACGTGACGTCTGCCACCGCCTTGCCCTCGGGAATGGCAGGAAGCCAAGCGAAATAGTGCTCCTCGTTGTCACCGAAGAAGATGCTTCCCGTCTGGGAGCGCCATGCTCTAATGGTTCCGTCCAGGGTAAGACGTGCGCTCATGGTCTTACCCCGGAATACAACGTCGTAATGCTTCAGATCACCCCGACACCAACAGTCCCCGATCTTGACGTCGCATTTGTCCTTTGCATAATGGCTCTCCTCTATTGTGGCATACACCTCCTCGGAAAGCTTTCTGCCGTCGGGGAGCGTCAGCTCCATCGAGGCAATCGGTTTAATGGGACCGTCTACGCTGATGGGCATTTTTGAAAAAAAGAACATGACCAGAATCGTTCCGTCAGGATAATGAGAGTCGTAATACCACCACTCGTACTCTCCTCGCTTGCCCTCGACTCGTGCGCCGTCCTCCCAAAGCTCTACCGTTTTGCGGTCAAGCCCCATTTTCTTGTAATGGAGATCGTCATCTGGGTGTATGGATTTTTGAATTCTTTTCATTTCATTGATCCTCTTTGCAATCATTTTTTGGAACAGATGCACGTTCCGTTGCTCTTGCTATTTATTATACCATAAAATTCTTTCCGTTGCAACCGTCTTGACGAAACAATGCGTCACTCCGCTCATGCCTTCCAATTCTCGGATCCCCTCTTGATATTTAAAACAAAAGGGCGTCTCAAATGCGAAACCGCATTTGTGACACCCTCTTTTTTCTTACACCTTGGAGAACTGCTCCTTGCCAACGCCGCACAGGGGGCAGGCAAAGTCCTCGGGAAGCTCCTCCCAACGAGTACCGGGAGCAATGCCGTGATCGGGATCTCCCACAGCCTCGTCATATTCGTATCCGCATACGTCACATACGTACTTCATTTGTTTCTTCTCCTTTCCAATTTGCTTTAATATATGATACCGCAAAGGCGCCTATTTTATGCCAACAAAAAATCAAAGACCAGCATCAGGGCAAAGCCGCATAGCAAGGAATAGGTTGCCCCCCGCTCGTTGCCGTGAGCATGGGTCTCGGGGATCATCTCGTCGCTGATGACGTAAAGCATCGTTCCTCCCGCAAACGCCAAGGCAAAGGGCAGCACTGCCGAGGAAATGCTCACTGCAAAATAGCCCAAAAGCGTTCCAATGACCTCAACGACTCCCGTGCACATGGCGACCACAAAGGTCCTGCCACGCTTCATGCCTGCCGCCAGCATGGGAGCAATGATCACCATGCCCTCGGGAATGTTCTGCAAGGCGATACCGCCTGCCACACTCAATGCTTGCAGATCGTTTCCCGAGCCGGCACTGACACCGGCGGCGATCCCCTCGGGAAGATTGTGAATGGCAATGGCTATGATAAACAGGAGCACCTTATTCAGCCGCTCGGTCTGCTCCGGATGCGCCTCCCGGTCCAGCCCCGTCATTTTATGCAGGTGAGGAACCAGCTTGTCGATCAGATTGAGACAAAGGGCGCCGCAAAAGATCCCTGCCACCGTCATCGGAACGGCAAATTGTCCTCCCGATTCGATGGATGGCAGGATCAAGCCTACCACTGCCGCCGCCAGCATCACGCCTGCGGCAAAGGAAAGAATGATATCGTTAAAGCGATGGGAGGGCTTTTTGATCAAAAAGCCGAGAAGCGCACCGATGACGGTAGCGCCTCCAACTCCGAGCGCCGTAAAAAGCACGACTTGCATAGTGTTCCTCCGATATTATTGGCAGAGTTCCTTGGCAAGGGCTTGGATCTGTGCCTTGTTGTCCTCCTTCATCGAGGAGCGCAGTGTCACCACGGAATCACAGAACGTGATATCCTTGCAGCCCTCCAACATCTTTTTCATGGTCTTTGCCGCCACAGGCGCCCAGCTGCCGTTTTCGATCAATCCTATCTGACGCTTTTGATAATTGCGCTCGCACAAAGCGTGCACAAAGGCTTGCATGCAGGGGAAGATGTCTCCGTTATAGGTGGTGGTCGCCAGCACCAGCTTGCCGTAGCGGAAGGCGTCCTCCACTGCCTCTGCCATATCGTCGGTGGTAAGATCGCTCACCGCCACCTTGGGACAGCCCTGTGCTTTCAGCTCCTTGACCAGCTCGACCACTGCCTTTTCGGTGTTTCCGTAGACCGAGGAAAAGGCAATGGCAACCCCCTCGCTCTCCACTTCGTAAGAGGACCAGGTGCGGTACAGATCCAAATAGTATCCAAGATTCTCGCAAAGCACCGGACCGTGGAGAGGACAGATCACGGCAATATCCAGGCTCTCCGCCTTATCCAACAGCTTTTGCACCTGCATGCCGTATTTGCCAACGATGCCAAAATAATATCTGCGAGCCTCACACGCCCAATCCTCCTCTGCGTCAAGAGCCCCGAATTTACCGAAGGCGTCTGCCGAGAAAAGGACCTTGTCACAGTCATCATACGTAACGATGACCTCGGGCCAGTGCACCATGGGAGCCGTCAAAAAGTGCAGCGTGTGCTTGCCAAGAGAAAGCGTCGAGCCCTCCCCTACCGCAATGCGGCGCTCCGAATAGTCGTTTCCGTAGAACTGCTTCATCATCGTAAAGGATCTGTCCGAGGAAACCACCACGGCGTTGGGGTAGGCTTTCATGAACAAATCAATGTTGGAGGAATGGTCCGGCTCCATGTGCTGCACCACTAAATAATCGGGAATACGCTCGCCCAACGCCGCTTTGAGGTTGGAAAGCCATTCCTCGCCAAAGGAGGCGTCCACGCTATCCATGACGGCGATCTTTTCATCTATGATCACGTAGGAATTGTACGCCATGCCGTTGGGCACCTGATACTGTCCCTCAAAAAGCGCAATGTCGTGGTCATTGACACCGATGTATTTGATATCGTTTGTGATCTGCATTACTTCTATCTCCTTACTTTTGTTTTTCCAAAAGTATTATATCATATTTTTGCGCATTTGGCAACAGATAAATTTTGTATTTTGTATGCACAGTCACAACCATCGACCGTACCGGTGGCTTGCACTTGCCCCCACAGGGGGAGGCTCAAAGAGACTTTGCAAGAGTACGATGTTGTCTTGCGCTTGCTTTCCGCACCCTGTAGGGGCGATTCACGAATCGCCCGTTCTAAAAAAATCCGCACCCCTTACGACGTGCGGTTCGTGAACCGCCCCCAGGTTGTAGACCAAAGTAACAGTGATCGTCAAAATGACAAAAACAATCTCTCCGCCGCACTGTGTGCGCCACCTTCGAGTTGCCGTAGGAAAACTCTGGCGCTTGCGCCTTCCCTTCTGCACAAGGGAGACTAAAAAGTAGCCTTTCGAACGATATTTTACTTTTAGGCTCCCCTGTGTAAGGGGAGCTGTCACCGTGAGGTGACTGAGGGGTTGTTCCTTTTGTCTACAGTCTGCGGGCGGTTCGTGAACCGCCCCTACAATTTCCACTCTCCTTCTCTCCCCCGTGGAAACCGCACAATGCACCAAATCAAAGAGACGGCGCTCCCCCGTTGAAGGATGTGCCGTCGCTTTGTTTGCTTTATTCCGCTACGAAAATATAAGGATACACGTCCTGTCCGCCGGGGACGAAATAGACCTCGGCATCGGGACAGAGCGCATTGATCTTTTCCTGCAATTGCGCTTGCTCCGCCTCGTCGGCATCCTTGCCGCAAAATACGGTCAGCATAAATTTTTCCTCTTGCATGATCTTTTGCACCAATGCGCAGGTTGCCTCCATGCGGTCGGCATTGGAAACCACGATCTCCTTTTCGATGATTCCAATGGTATCACCGTTTTTGATCTGTACGCCGTTGATCTCTGCGTCACGGATCGAGGGAGAAACGTATCCCGCCGTCACTCTTTGCATCGCTTCCTGCATTCCCGCAATGATCCCATCCACGTCCTCGCTTTGGAAATCAATGGTGGAAAGCGCCACGTAACCCGTACCGATGTTCTTCGAGGGAATCACGTGCACCTTTGCATCGGTATAAAGCTCCGCCGCCTGTTGCGCCGCCATGAGAATGTTTCCGTTGTTGGGGAAAACGAAGATGTGCTCGGCAGAAATGCCTGCAAATGCATCTAAAAAATCGTTGGTGGAGGGGTTTTGCGTCTGCCCGCCGTGGACGATCTCATCGGTGCCAAGCTCGCAGAACAGATTTTCGATTCCCTCGCCGTTGCATACGGCGACCACACCGTATTTTTTGGCAGGTGCGGGCTTTTCGCTCACTGTGGGCGTGGAATCGGGGGCGTCCTTTTCCTCCTTTTCAAGAGTGGAGGTGTGCTGCAAGGACATATTTTCGATCTTGACCGTCAAGAACTCACCAAAGCGGCGGCAATGCCCAAGCACCTTTTCAGGGGTGAAGGTATGCACGTGGATCTTGACAATGCTATCGGTCTTGAACGCCACGATGGAATCGCCAAGGCTTGCCAGAAATTGCTTCAACGCCTCCATATCAAAGGTATCCACGTTGGTCTTTGCGTTTTGCAGCTGCACCAAAAGCTCGGTACAATAGCCGTAGGTCATGGTGCTGTCGGCATTAAAGCCGGCAGAGGCAGCCAATGCGGAGGGGTGTGCGGGCGTCGGGGCGCTGACAGAGGTATCCTCACCTGCGATCTCCTCGCCGTTGAGCACACGGTTAAAGCCGTCCATGATATAGAACAGTCCCGCTCCGCCGCTATCCACCACGCCTGCTTCCTTGAGAACACTGAGGATCTCGGGGGTACGGTCCACCGAATCGTGCATCTCCTTGACAAGATCTGCAAAAAAGCTGCGGATCGTGCTCTCGGGAGTGATGCGGGCAACAGCGTATTCCACCGCCTCTCTCGCCACGGTAAGAATGGTTCCCTCGGTAGGAGTCATGACCGATGTATACGCCTGCTGTACACCCATTTCCAATGCATGACCAAGAGCTACGGGATCCGCCTGATCCACGCCCTCAAAGCCCTTTGCGGTTCCCGCAAAGAACTGGGACAGAATAACGCCCGAGTTTCCTCTGGCGCCCAGCAGCATGCCGTGAGACAGAACCTTCATCACCTCTGCAAGGTCATCGGAATCCAGGTTTTCGATGGCGGCGATACCGCTCTCGATGGTCATACGCATATTGTCGCCCGTATCTCCGTCGGGAACCGGGAAAACGTTGAGCTTGTTGACCTCATCGGCGTTGGAGCGCAGCTCCATAGCGCCGCCCCTTGCCATTTTGGAAAGGAGAAGTCCTCCCAACAGCTTAATGCCAAGACCGCTCTTTTTCTTTTTCGTCCCCTTGGGAGAGGCGCTTTTTTTCGAGGAAGGCTTTTTTACGGCTTCCTTCTTTTTTCCTTTAAACATAAAGGTGTTCTCCTTGTGATGGAATCGTTATATTTTGCAAATGAGAAAAATTATCTCTCTTTTCCTTCAAAGAACAGCGCCAACACACCGGGACCTGCATGCGCACCGATGACGGTTCCCACGTCGGTAACCACCTTTACGTCAGCTCCGTATCTGGTTTTGAGCATTCCCGAAAGCATCTCCACGTCTCCCATGCAATCGCCGTGGGAGATAAAGACCGTGCCGCCCTCACTGTCCAGCGCCAACTCGCCGTACCGATCCGCCATAGCGGAGAGTGCCGTCTTTCTGCCACGCACCTTGGAAACGTTGATCAGGTGTCCCTCGTTATCCACGTGCAAAACGGGCTTGATGCCCAAAAGATTTCCCGCAAAGGCAGCCATGGGGCTGATTCTGCCACCTCTTTTCAAGTACACCAGATCGTCTACCGTAAACCAATGGCAGATGTTCAGCTTTCTGTCCTCTGCATATGCAGCCGCCTCCTCAACGGTAGCGCCCGCCTTCTTCTTTTGCACCAGAAGATACAGCAAAAGACCAAAGCCCGCAGAAGCCGCAAGGCTGTCTACGGTGAGGATCTTTGCCTCGGGATATTTTTCTTTCAGCTGCTGGGCGGCAATTCTTGCCGAATTGTAGGTGGTGCTAAGCCCCGTGGAAAAGCCGAGATACAACACGTCCTTGCCCTCTTGGAGCGCCGACTCAAACAGCTCGGCAAACGCCTCGGTATTCACGGCGGCAGTCTTTGCTACCTCTCCCGCACGCATTCTGTTATAAAACTCCTGCGAGGGAATGTCACCGTCAAGATATTCCTGCTCGCTGCCCTCAAATCTCAACGTCAGGCTGCGGTAGCGAACGCCCCACTCCTCTAACATTGCAGGCTTGATGTCGCAAGCCGAATCTGCAAAAATGATATAGTCTCTCATTGCGTGTTCTCCTTTTCTTTAATGCTGACCCTCGAACCCGGTCAAAATATTTTTCGTCAATTCACGCCAAAATGCTTTAAAACAATTCAAAACGCATCATCGGTTTTTGAAAAACCGATGTATATTATACCATTTTTTCTTATTATTGTCAAGAGGTTTGGGAAATATGTTGACAATTTATTAAGAATGCGTTATAATATTTCACATGAAGAACGCAGAGATCAGGTCGCTGCTGCAGGAATGTGCCACGGCTTTCCGTTTGCCAAGGTATCAGGAGATCCCCAACATCGGCCTTTATTTGGAACAGGTAACTCAATACGTAAACGGATTTTTGGCTCCCCTGGGCTGCTCGGAAATTACACCGTCGATGATCAGCAACTATGTAAAAAAGGGCTTCATCCCCGCTCCCGAGAAAAAGCAGTACCATGCGGATCGGATCGCATATCTCATTTTTATTGCGGTCACAAAAAACGTCCTTTCCCTCGAGGATATCGTCGAGCTTTTTGATATGCAAAAAAGGAACTACACGCTTCCCATGGCGTACGACTATTTTTGCTGTGAATTGGAAAACATGGTCGCCTTCGTTTTCGGGCTCAAGGAGCACCCCGCAGAAAATCTTGGGGTAACACACAGCGAGGAAAAGGATTTTTTGCGCAACGTGATCATTTCGGTCTCTCACAGTATGTATATCACTGCGTTTTTCTCCCGATTGAAGCAGGAAAAAGCAAAACAGGATTGACCCTCTTTTATTATACCATCTCACAAAAGGTCTGTCAAGCGAAAAAGCTCGATACAAAAAGTGCGTCCGAGAATATCTCGAACGCACAGGTTGTAGCCCAAAGGAACACAGTTTTTCAATTTGCACAAGTTATTTTATACCGCTTTTTCTTTTGACCAAAAAGGCGCAAAAGAAAAAGCTTGGCAAAAAGAAAAGCGCCGTAAAGAGAAGGGATTTCGCCGTCTGCGGACGGCGAGGAGGCTTACGCAGCCTCCACTGCGCCGCCTTTTGAAAAAGGCGGGCGAAAACTTTCGTCGAACTGACGAAAGTCGATAGTTTTGTCTACAGTCTGTGCGTCCGAGAATGTCTCGAACGCACTTTTTCTATTCAGCCGTTTCTTTTTTCAAACGCCTCAAAGAGCTCCCGTGCAACGGTACGCATGCGCTCGGGCGTGACCTTGACCACTTGACGGTCGTAGGTTAAGAGACCGTTAGTCTCGTCCTCCACGTCACTGACCTGGGTCAGAACCGCCGCACAGAGCCCCGCCTCAATGGCGGGAAGGATCTCGTCACGGTACAGGTCGATCAACGCCGCCTCAAACGCCTCGGGGGTGTCAAAATAACGGTACCCGTAGGTCTGATCCAGGTTGAAGGCATGCCCCTCGAGTTTGCAGGAGTATCCGCCAAATTCGGAGAGCACCAAGGGCAATTCTCCCGCCTGCATCTTCACCTTTTTAAAATACACTGGCTCGCTTTGGACGTCGCTGCGGGCGGGCAAACACCACCCCGACGCCGTATCGTACACACGGGT
>JAFTMU010000114.1 GCA_017452215.1 Clostridia bacterium | reverse complement strand
TAATCGGAAACTGCCAGGACGGTGCCTGCGGGACCGTCACCCTTAAGGGAAACGGTGATGGTGTCGTTTTTCTCTCCCAGCATACAGCCCATCAGTGAGGTGGCGGTTAAAAGTCTGCCAAGGGTGGCGGATGCGGTGGGGGTGGTGTTGTGAATGCGGATTGCCTCGTTGACGATGTCGGTGGAGCGGATCACGTGGATCCTTGCGCTTCCGTCACTTGTCATGGCACGTAAAATGGTAGATTGCATAGCGGTATCCTTGTATTACTGTTTTTTTATAGCCCTTGCGGCAAAATACCACCGTTCGGAGGTATCGGTCGGTTGGGAAAACCGAAAATCCGACCAAACGCCCAAAAGCTCAAAATGATTGAGAGAGAGGGCTTGCAGGATCTCTGCTTTTTGGTAGCAGCGCTCCTGTTGATGCTCGTCCGAGCGGCGGTAGGTGCCGTCGGGTAGCTCCTCAAAGAGGGAAAGGTCAAAATCGCAGATGCCCGTTTTGGGATCAAAGGTGTTTTGCCAACCGCAGTAGATGGGAATGCGCTCCTCCTCTTCGGTCAGCTCCTCCTCGAGAATATAAGCATTGTTGCCGTAGATCTCGGAAAATTTGTAAGGGGTGTTCATATCGAACAGGAACAACCCGTTGGGGTCCAGGTAATTGTGCACGGTGGCAAAGCATTTGGAAAGATCCTCGGGAGTGAGGAGATAATTGAGACTGTCAAGGCAACAGGTAACGGCGCCCACCGTGCCGTAAAGCTCGAATGCGCGCATATCCTGCTGTAACCACAGTATTTGCTTGTCGATGGCTCGGGCATACGCCTCGCCCAGCATATCGGCGCTGCCGTCGATGCCGATCATATCATAGCCTTTTTTTGAGAGCGCCAACGTCATGCTTCCCGTGCCGCAGGCAAGATCCAGGATCAATTCGGGGCGGCGGGGGAGAAAACGGTCGAAGCATTTCTCAAAAAAATCTGACCATGCGGTATAATCGATATCAGCGTTGAGCTGATCGTATACACGGGCGATGGCGTTATAGCCCTCGCAGCCCATCATCAACGCCGTCCCCTTCTGTCAAGGCGCTCAAGCACCTTGATGTACCCCTCGTTTCCGTATTTGAGGCAACGGTTGACACGGCTGATGGTGGCGGTGGAAAGTCCTGTTTGCACGGCGATCTCGGAATAGATATAGTTGTCCTTGAGCATTTTTGCCGCATGGAGACGGCGGGACATTTCCTGTAATTCCGAAGCGGTGCAAAGGTCCTGCAAAAAATACAGGCATTCCTCGGGGGTTTGCAGAGTCATAAAGCCCTGACACAAGTATTTCAGAAGCTCTTCCGGGTTATGATTTTCCATAAGGGGGAGTCTCCTTTTCTAAAATTCTAACATTATTATATCATACGGATTGTTCAAAGTAAATAGAATTTTGGATACTTTTTGCTCTTTTTTGTAATTTTATTTGTTTTATGGCTTTCTCCTTTCTTGATTTTGGATTTTTTGAGGAAAAATAAAAAAAGTGCGATGTATTCTTGACGGAAGGGAAAGTTTGTGATATAATGTTTAGTGATACGTTATTTTTAGTTTGACACGGAGTAAGAATAGATATGACCCTTTACGAAGATTTAAAATGGAGAGGTCTGATCCAGGACATTTCCAGCCCCGATTTGATAGACAAGCTCAATGCGGGTGGCATGACCTTTTATATTGGCACAGACCCCACCGCCGACAGCTTGCACTTGGGACATTACTCGTCCTTTCTGATCACTCGCCGTCTTGCCGCCGCAGGTCACACCCCCCTTTTGCTGGTGGGTATGGCAACTGCTTTGATCGGTGACCCCAGAGGAACGGTGGAGCGCAAGCTTTCGGACCGTGACGAGGTCATTCACAACTATGAGTGCCTGAAAACCCAGCTGCAACAGATCTTCCCCTATGAGGTGGTCAACAACTATGATTGGGTGAAGGATCTCAATATCATCGATTTCTTCCGTGATTACGGTAAGTATATCAACGTGGGATACATGCTGAGCAAGGATCTGATCCGCAGACAGATGGAGAGCGGAATCTCCTATGCGGAGTTCTCCTATATGCTGATCCAGGGCTTGGATTTCAAGTATCTGCATGAAAACAGAGGTGTGGATCTGCAGGTGGCAGGCTCTGACCAATGGGGCAACATTACCACGTGAATCGAGCTGATCCGCAAGACCACAGGCGACGAGGTATACGCTATGACCATGCCTCTTGTGACCGATTCTCACGGCAACAAGTTCGGCAAGAGCGAGGGTAACGCCGTTTGGTTGGATAAGAATAAGACCAGTTCCTATGAATTGTATCAGTTCCTGCTCAATTCCGAGGACAGCATGGTGATCGAATATCTCAAGCGCCTGACCTTCCTCTCCCGTGAGGAAATCGAGGAGATCTAGAAGGAGCACCTTGCCGCTCCCGAGAGACGTCTGGCGCAGAAGAAGCTTGCCGAGGAGATCCTGAACGATCTGCATGGCGAGGGTGCTTACGAGTCTGCCGTGAAGATCAGTGAGCTCTTGTTTGCGGGCAAGATCAAGGAGATCCCCATGAAGGATCTTTTGGCTGGGCTGAAGGACGTACCTCACTTTGAGACCGAGGGAGGTCCTGTGATGGACGTTCTGGTTGCTGCAGGAATCTGCTCCTCCAAGAGAGAGGCAAGAGAGTTTCTTTCCAACGGATCTCTGTCGCTCAACGGCACGCAGATCAAGGCGACCGATCTTGTGATCGACGCCAATACCACGCTTGGCGGCAAGTACATTGTCGTCCGCAGAGGTAAGAAGAAATACTACCTTGGTGAGCTGATCACCGAGTAATCGAAACACAAAAAGAGAGAACGCTTCGGTCTTTGCCGAAGCGTTCTCTCTTTTTGGTTTATTACGGCTGCACCTTTTCCTGTGCGTCCTGAATGATCTTAAAAATTCTGGAGACGGTGCCGTTCTCCGACATGCTGGCAAAATAATGCGCGCCGTC
>JAFTMU010000113.1 GCA_017452215.1 Clostridia bacterium | reverse complement strand
GGTGCAGATCATCGTCATCAAGAAAAACGGCGGCAAGGAGCTCTTTGACAAGCAAAAGCTTTTGGGCGGTGTTCTCAAGGCCACGCAAAAGCGCCCTGTGGATGCGGTGACGTTGGTTGGAGAGATCGAATCCGAGCTTCAAAACACCCTGCGTCAGGAGGTCACGTCCACTGAGCTTGGGGAAATGGTGATGCGCAAACTCAAGGAGCGGGACGAGGTGGCTTACGTGCGCTTTGCCTCGGTCTACCGTGAGTTTAAGGATATTGACACCTTCCTTGAGGAATTGCAGGAATTGAAGGATCGTTCCGAGGAGGAAAAATAAGGTGTGACGGAGAGGGAAGCTTGAAGGAGAGCAAATCCCTCTCCTTTTCTGTTGTATTTTCTACAAAAAGGGAAGCCTGCTTTTTGATAAAATGACGGTTTCAACGTGAATTTTTGTGTGTCACAACCTTGATTTTGGGGCAAAAAAGCCCAAAAACACGAGAAAATCAAAGATATTGATGTGCTAAATTAAAAAAATCAAAAAAAGTTTCAAAAAAGTATTGACAAGTAATTTCCTTTGTGTTATAATATGCAAGCATGAAAAAATTACTATTATTTTTGTTGGAGGAAACACTACAATGTCTACATTTATGCAAAAAAAAGAAAATGTAGTCCGCAAGTGGTACGTTCTGGATGCAGCAGGTAAGCCCATGGGTAAGACTGCTGTTGCCGCAGCTGATCTGCTCCGTGGCAAAAACGCTCCCGAGTTTACCCCTCACGTGGACTGCGGAAACTTTGTTATCGTTATCAATGCCGACAAGGCGGTTCTCACCGGTAAGAAGTTGGAGCAAAAGTACTACTACCATCACTCCGGTTACGTTGGCGGTATGAAGGCTGTTCAGGCTAAGACCATGATGGCTACCAAGCCCGAAAAGGCAATGGAGCTTGCTATCAAGGGCATGCTTCCCAAGAACACCCTCGGCGCAAACGCATTCACCCGCTTGAAGGTGTATGCCGGCGACGCTCATAAGCATGCGGCTCAAAAGCCCGAAGCTTACGAGTTTTGATTGAGAGAAAGGAAGGTCACAACTAATGTATACAAGTGCAAAGCCCTATTTCTACGGAACCGGCAGAAGAAAGAAGTCCGTTGCCCGTGTTCGCATCGTTCCCTGAACCGGCGAAATCACCATCAACAAGCGTGACATCGACGATTATTTCGGTCTTGAGACCTTGAAGCTCATCGTTAACCAGCCCTTTGGCGTAACCGGCACCAACGGCAAGTTCGACATTATCGCAACCGTAAACGGCGGCGGTATTTCCGGACAGGCAGGCGCTATCCGCCACGGCTTGGCTCGTGCTCTCGTAGCAGCAGATCCCGAGTATAGACCCGCTCTCAAGGCAGCAGGCTTCCTCACTCGTGATCCTCGTATGAAGGAAAGAAAGAAGTACGGACTCAAAGCAGCTCGCCGTGCTCCTCAGTTCTCCAAGAGATAACATCGCAGCGATACCGTTTTGTGCGAACAAACGTTTGCTGCTACGTCAATACCCGAAGGCTTTTGCCTTCGGGTATTGCTTTAAAAGTCCTGCTTAAAGTGGCAAATTGAAAAAGGGCGGAGTCTTAAATGCGTTTTGCATTTGGCTCAACCCTTTTTGCGTTATTTCGGTTTGCGGTTTTAGGAGTTTTTTTCATCGCCCACGGATTCGCTGTCATCGTTGCTTTTTGGAACAGGCGCTCCCATTTTCACTCCTTTTTCTATTTCTTTATCTAATTCCGCAAGACGGCGAGTGACGTAGCGAAACTCCTTTTTCAAAGCACGAACTTTCTTACCGTCGTATGCGTTGGAATCGATATTTGTAATGAACACTTGCGCCTTTATTTCGGCTCTTAATTTTTGGGATCTTTCGTTTAGCTGATCCATTTCCGCACGGATCTCATGTGGGGGACGGGGAAGGATAGCTTCCGTG
>JAFTMU010000112.1 GCA_017452215.1 Clostridia bacterium | reverse complement strand
TTCGACGAACACTCGTTTCAATAATACCCTTCACACAAGCTTGAGGCAGAACGCTTTTGAGTTCTGCCTCACCTGTCTTTTGTTTACCCTTCGTTCAGCGCCGCCCCGATGACAGTGCCGAACTGAGCGTTTTCGGGAATGATAAAGCGCACGCCAAAGCTGTCTCCAAGGGTTTCAAAGACCCTGCGGATGGGCGTGATGGTGGTCAGATTTCCAATCAGGACGATATCCTGTACAGCGTATGCACGGGCTGCAAAAATCGAGAGCATCGCAATGGTTTCGGCAACCATGTTGGCAATGCCGAGAGCGACGTCACCGCCTGTCGCCATATCCGAGAGCTTGCCAAAGTTTGCGGCGGTCAAATCCTCGCCAATGCCATGGTAGGAGTGATTGTGCGAGATATCCTTGATCCGCAGGTCCACGTTGTCTAAGTTTCCCGTCATGGCAAGTTGCTCAATGTGCTCTACCGTGTCCACCCCCAGCATCTTCTTGGAAAGCCCTACCAGAGTGCCGCCGCCAACACCGGTACCGCCCAGATATTTGATCTCGTAGCTTTCCCCGATCCTTTTCGCATGATTGATGGCGGTTCCCGTGCCCATGCTGACCACGATGGCTTCGTCAAGTCCCGAGAGATACAAGCCGCCAATGCCGGTGCCCGAGAATTCGGGGACTGAAATGCAGGGCAGATTATAGATGCCGTTTTTGATGCGGGAGGAGCCTGCACCCGTCATCAGAATACGGTCGATGTCTGAGATCTCCAAGCCGTTTTCGGCGGTGAATTTTCCAAACGCCCCGTAGATCGAGGTCAAGGGATCGGTAGCCCTTACGAATTGAGGAGCGATCAGCTCCTTTTCTCCGTTGTCCTTTTTGCGAAAGCCGACGATCTTGGTGGTGGTTCCTCCAACGTCAATTCCAATCACGGTTCTGTTCATGTCTTTTCCTTCCGCAGAGGTCTGCGAGGTCCTTCCTTAAGATTTGTTAAAATTATTATATCATTTACTTGTAAAAAAAGCAATATTATGTTATAATATTTTTTGAAAGTTTTTAAAAAGGGGGGAAGAACGTGGCTTTTGATGCGGGAATGCTCGCCGCCGCTGCTTGCGAGGTCCGAAAAAAATCTCTCGGCGCCAGGATCGAAAAGGTATTTCAGCCCGAGAGGGATGAGATCGTATTGCAAATGCGCAGCCCAGAGGGCGGAAAACGCTTGCTGATCATCGCAGGTTCAAGTGCGCCTCGATTTGGATTTACCGCCGAGCAAAAGGAAAACCCCATGACCCCTCCCATGCTTTGTATGCTTCTGCGCAAGCATTTGCAGGGCGCACAGCTTTCGGACGTGCGGCAGGAGGGCTTTGAGCGTGTCGTGACCTTGGAATTTGAAACCCGGGACGAGATGGGCTTTGATTGCCGTCGGTATCTTATCGCCGAGATCATGGGCAAGCATAGCAATCTGATCTTTGCCAACGAGGAAAAAAAGATTCTCGCCGCCTTGCACGTGGTGGATTTCAGTACCTCGGCGCTTCGTCAAGTGCTCCCGGGCATGACCTACGAGCTGCCCCCACCTCAGGATAAGATTGATCCCATGACTGTCACCGAGGAGCGCTTTCTGTCTATGATGGAGCAGGGCGGCGCCGATCGGGCAGGGGATAAGTGGATCTGTGCCACTTTTTTGGGCATTTCAAGCGCCGTGGCAAGGGAAATGGTATTCCGTGCCTCGGGGCAAACCGATACGCTACTGGGTAACCTTCGCCCCGAACGTATGAAGGCGGCGTTTTTCGAGATCATCAACGATATTAAGAGCAACTCCTTCCACCCCTCCATGATCTTAGACCGTGGAAAGCCTGTGGAATACGCCTTCTGTCACCTGACACATTACGGCTCGGATTTTGAATTGCGCCCGTATGAGAGTGCAGGACTTTTGATGGACGATTTTTTCCACACAAGAGACAGGGAAAATCATATCCGTCAGCGAGCCGCCGACATTCTCCGCATTTTGACCAATGCCGATGCCCGCATCCGCAAAAAGCTCGTGCTTCAGCGGGAGGAGCTGGCAGATTGTCAAAAGGGAGAGGAATACAAAAAATACGCAGACTTGATCACCGCAAATCTGTATCAGCTTTCTCGGGGAATGACCGAGGCGGAGCTGGTGGATTACTCCGATTACCGTGAGGATGGCAGCTTCGGCACCTGCCGCATCAAGCTGAACAACCGCCTCTCCCCCTCGGCGAATGCCCAGGTCTATTACAAAAAATATAACAAGACCAAGACTGCAAGGGTAGAGCTTACCAAGCAGATCACCCTCGGCGAAGCGGAATTGAGGTATATCGATACGGTGTTTGATTCTCTCACCCATGCCGAAACCGGCGCCGATCTTTCCGAGATCCGAGATGAATTGTACCGTTCCGGCTACGCTTCCAAGATGAAGAATTATTCTCTTTCTAAAAAACAACCCGCTCCCACCGTGGCAGAGTTCCGCACCTCTGGGGGATATCGGGTGCTTTGCGGCAAAAATAACGTCCAAAATGAGTATATTACCCATAAATTGGCAGGAAAGAACGATTATTGGTTCCACGTCAAAAACCTGCCGGGCTCCCATACGGTCATGCTCACCGACGGAGAAGATCCGCCGGCAGAGAATTTTACCGAGGCAGCAGAGATCGCCGCATACTTTTCCAAGGGCGCTGACGGGGAAAACGTGGAGGTGGACTACACCCTCGTCCGCAACGTCAAAAAGCCCGCAGGCGGAAAACCGGGACTTGTGATCTATCACACAAATTGGTCCTGTATTGTCACCCCCAACGCCGAAAAGGTCAAGGGGATGAGAGTGAAGTAACATATCAAAAATACAAAAAAAGAGGAACTGTGTTATGAGTCAAACCATCTACGATATTGCCGTGGTAGGCGGGGGTCCCGCAGGCATGACGGCGGCTTTGTACGGTGCCCGTGCGGGGAAAAGCGTGATCCTTTTTGAGGGTGAGACCCTTGGCGGACAGATCGTTGTTTCCGAGCGGATCGAAAATTATCCCGCTCTCCCCAATATCGATGGCTTTACCTTTGCGCAAAACCTCAAGGAGCAGATCGAGGCGCAGGGCGTGATCATCGTGCAAGCCAAGGTGACGGAGGTCGAAAAAACAGCCCCCGCTTTCTCGGTGGTTGCCGATCAGACCTATACCGCCCGCTCGGTGATTTTGGCAACAGGACTCAAGCACCGCAAGCTTGGCGTTTCGGGGGAGGAGGAGCTGATCGGACGGGGCGTTTCCTTCTGTGCCACCTGCGACGGCCGGTTTTACCGCAACCGTGAGGTCGCCGTGATCGGAGGCGGCAATACCGCTGTGCAGGATGCGTTGACCTTGTCCGAATATTGCTCTCGGGTCTACCTGATCCACCGTCGCATGGAGCTGCGTGCCGAGGAGGAGCTGGTCAAGCGTCTCGACGGCAAGGAAAATATCGAATTTATCGGCGACACAGTGGTGGAGGAGATGCAGGGAACGAGCCGCTTGGAGGCGCTCTCTCTGAAAAACCTCCGCACGGGAGCCATACAGTATCTTCCCGTGGCAGGTGCTTTTGAGGCGATCGGATATATTCCTCAGAATCAGCCGTTTCAAGCCGTGGCGGCGCTTGACGAATACGGATATTTTCTTGCGTCTCCCACAGGTGCCGCTTCAACAAGCGGCGTATTCGTGGCAGGGGATGCTTGCCAAAAGAGCGTTCGACAGCTCACCACCGCAGTCAGCGACGGTACGGTAGCAGCGCTTTTTGCAGTTCAATATCTTGATGCTCACAAGGATTGATTCCTTTTGCATCTGACCATCTTCAAAGAAAGGAAGTAGACGCTTTGAAAATTTTAATTGCAGGATACGGAGAGGTTGGAGAGACGCTTGCAAGACTTCTCTCCGCCGAGGGATACGATTTGACCCTGTTGGATTCCAACCCCGAGGTGTTGGAAATGGGCATGGAACGCTACGACGTCATGGCGGTACAGGGCAACTGCGCCTCCATGGAATCTCTGCAGCGTGCGGGGGTAAAAAAGAGCAAGCTTCTGATCGCCTGCACAGGCAGCGATGAATTGAACCTTCTTTGCTGCATGACCGCCCACGCTATGAACCCTCGGTTGCATACCATCGCCCGCATCCGTGACCCCGAGTATCTGGAGCAGGTCTATACCATGCGCAATTCCTTTGGAATCTCCATGACCTTCAACCCCGAGCAGGATGCCGCAGGCGAGATCACACGGCTGTTAAAATATCCGGGCTTTTTGACAAGAGAGAGCTTTATGCAGGGCAAGGCAGAGCTTGCGGAATTGAAGCTGGATGCCAACAGCCGCCTGTGCAACGTGCCGCTGTCCTCTTTGGATAGCATCGTCAAATGCAAGGTGCTTGTTTGCGTGGTTCTGCGTGACGGCGAGTCTATCATTCCCGACGGTAGATTTATTTTGCAGGAGGGGGATCGCATTTTCGTTGCCGCCTCCTCGGATAATCTTGCCACCATGCTCAAAAGCCTGGGTATCGTTGCGCATAAGGCTCGCAGGATCATGATCGCAGGTGGAGGAATGATGTCCTATTATCTTGCCAATCGCTTAAAGTCCTCCCGTTCCATGGACGTGCAGATCATCGAGTCGGATGCCGAGAGATGCCGTGAGCTCTCCGAACTTTTGCCCCGTGCCCAGGTTCTGCAGGGAGACGTGCATAATTTCTCTTTCCTGGAAAACGTCGGTCTGACAGAGGCGGATGCATTCGTTTCCCTGACCGAGATGGATGAGCTCAATACCATTGTTTCCTTGTATGCAAAAAGTCAGGGTGTTCTGCAGGTCATCACCAAGCTGGGACATCTGGACGGATCGGATTTTATCGGTAACCTTTCCGTGGGAAGCGTTATCTCACCGGGACGCTTTTCCTGTAACGCCATTGTGCGCTACGTGCGTGCCATGCGCAATCAGGACGGGGCTGCCACGGCGATACATACCATCGCCGACGGACACGCCGAGGCGATCGAATTCGAGGTGGATCCCGATACCTTCTATTGCGGCATTCCGCTCAAGCAGATCAAGCTGCGGCAAAATATTCGCTTGGCGTGCATTTCAAGAGGGAACGAGGTGTTCATTCCCAACGGTGACTCCCATTTCGAGGAGGGCGACAGCGTCGTGGTTGTCGTTAACGGAGATTCCGTTATTCTCAATTTGAACGATATCTTTGCGTAAGGGGCACGGGATTTTATGAATTACAAAATGATGTGTCGCTTTTTCTCCTTGGTGTCTCTTTTGGAGGCGGTCTTTCTTCTGCCGCCGCTGGGTCTTGCCATTGCCTGGGAAAAAGCAAATAC
>JAFTMU010000111.1 GCA_017452215.1 Clostridia bacterium | reverse complement strand
TGACGCCGCAATTTTCGTCCATAATTTGACCGTATTTGATCGTACTTGCAAACGAAAAACGCAAATTCCCGGCGCAAAAAAGCCTACCATCGGCTTTTTTGCGCAAGGGGCTGTCTCAAATTTGCAATTTGAGACAGCCCCATAAAAACATAACCCCTTTTATTCTGCTTCGAACATGGTTTCCAAAAGGGAATGAGCGAAGAGCCAATGCATGGGACGGATGGGGTGATTCATACCGTCGCAGAGGAGCAGGGTGGTATCGGTGCCATAGGAGGCCATCTTCTTCCACTTTGCGTAGACGTCGCAGACGGGAACGCTGCACTCCTTGGCCACTTTTCTTGCGGTATCTACGTAAGCGTCAAGGATCCCCTCGTTCTGAATCTTTGCAAGAGTCTCCATGAAGTCACGGAGAATGGGAAATTTGAGAGTGTACAGGACACGGGTGCCCAGCATATTGGGCGTCATAAAAATGACCTCGCTGCCCGCCTCCTGGAGCTTTTGAAAGATCTGACGGAGGTTGTTTTCGTATCGCTCCAATCCGTTCATACCCCAGGTGGAGTCGTTCAGGGCAAAGCAGACCACGGTTAAGTCGGGCTTGCGGGAGAGAACGTCACGCTCCAAGCGGGAAAGTCCCCCGGTGGAATTGTCGCCGCTGATCCCTGCGTTGATGATAGAAACGGCTGCTTTGGGGTAGATATGATTGAGCATCTGCTTGAGCAGATTGTGATACACCGACGATTGATCGAACACGGTATCCGAGCATCTTTCCTCGGACATGAATTCCTCAAAGCATCCCTGAGTGACGCTGTCACCGAGAAAGGCAATGGTGGGGATGGGGGAGGAGGGCAGAGTTCTGCCGTCGGCCTTGGCGACAATTTTATTGATAATCTTCATGAATTTGTTTCCCCTTTATTCTGCCTCGAACATGGTCTCCAGAAGGGAATGAGCGAAGAGCCAGTTCATTTGTCTGGTGGGATGGTTGATGTAGTTGGAGAGAAGGGCGGTGGTATCAGTGCCGTAGGACGCCATCTTCTGCCATTTTGCGTAGACGTCGCAGACGGGAATGGAAAATTCCTTGGCGGCGTCTCTTGCGGCGTCCATATAAGCATCCATGACGCCCTCGTTCTGATGCTTCATGGCGCCCTGTGCTACGTTGATGAACATTTGCTCCTTGATCAAGTAGCTGACACGGGTGTTCATCATGTTGGGGGTCATAAAGATGACCTCACTGCCTGCGTCCAAGAGCTTTTTGAAGATCTCACGGAGGTTGTTTTTGTATTTTTCCACGCCGTTCATGCCCCAGTTGGAGTCATTGAGCCCGAAGCAGACCACGGTAAGATCGGGGTTTTGAGAAAGGACGTCACGCTCCAAGCGGGAAAGTCCTCCCGTGGTATTGTCGCCGCTGATGCCTGCGTTGACGATGGTGACGGCTGCCTTGGGGTAGATGTGATTGAGCATTTGCTTGAGATAGGTGTGGTAGGCGCTGCTTTGGTCAAAGACGGTGTCGGCGCAGTTTTCTAAGGAACGGTACAGCTCAAAGCAACCTTGCGTTACGCTGTCGCCGAGAAAGGCGATGGTGGGGAGCTTGACCTTGGAAAGGGTGCTGCCGTCGGCTCTCGCCACGATTTTATTGATAATTTTCACAGTGTTCTCCTTTTCGTGTTGGAAGGGTTCAGTCGGGCTTGGTTTCCAGCTTCAGATCGAAATCGCCCAGCTTGTCTACCTTGAAGCCGTTCTTCTTATAGGTTTCGTAGTCGAATGCTTCCAATTCGTCGATGGCGAGCTTGTGGAATTCGTAGAAGTTCTTCCACCACTCGTAGCCGCTGCCGAGGTCTGCGTTCAGGTAAGCGTCGGCGATGTCGCAGCCCATGGCGGGAGCAACGTAGAAGGCGCCCATGGCAAGGACGTTAACGCCATTACCGGTGATGGCACGCAATGCGGCGGGAACGCTCTCCACAACGCCTGCATGAACGTGGGGGCACTTGCTTGCGGCAATATGGATTCCCATACCCGTGCCGCAGAACAGGAGCGCACGGTCAAATTCTCCCTCGGAGATCATAGCGCCTACACGAAGGCCTACACGGTGGAACATCAGATCGGTATCGTTGGGGTCGGAATCTGCCTTGACGCCCATATCGGTGATCTCCCAGCCCTTTGCTTTGAGGTGAGCGACCACGGCTTCCTTCAAGGGGTAGCCCGCAAAATCTGCTCCGACGACCAGCTGCTTGTTCTTTACTGTTTTCATGATTTTTCTCCTTTTCCTTTTTAAATTGATCTTTGTAACTAAATTGATATTTTGATGATCTGTTTTGATATTACCTTAATGACATTATAGCATGGGGGAATTTAAAAGTCAATAATAAATAGGTAAAAAAGTCTTGAAAAACGGATATTTTTTCTTTTATGCAGAAAAATGAATATTTTTTGAATATTTATACAATCAAAAAGAGAGCAAAGTCAATAAAAAATTCATTTATCATAAGGCTTGGTTGTGCAAAACATAGAAAGCAAAATAATTTTGAAAAAAAGGTTGACTTTTTTTATGTACTGATGTATAATTATGCACATCGATTTCGAAAATATTCAAGCTCGGATATTTTCACATACAGGAGGCTTATCATGAACAAAGAAAACATCAAAAAGGTAGTCTTGGCGTACAGCGGCGGCTTGGATACTTCCATCATCATTCCGTGGCTTAAGGAAAACTACAACAATCCCGAGATCATTGCCGTTTCCGGTAACGTGGGACAGGCTGACGAATTGGAGGGCTTGGAGGAGAAGGCGATCAAGACCGGCGCCAGCAAGCTTTATATTGAGGATTTGACCGAGGAGTTCGTTGAGGAGATGATCATTCCCTCGGTGCAGGCAGGCGCAAAATATGAGGAATATCTCATGGGTACGGCTCTGGCTCGCCCCATCATCGGCAAGCGTCTTGCCGAGATCGCCATTGCAGAGGGCGCTGACGCCATCTGCCACGGCTGCACGGGTAAAGGCAACGACCAGGTGCGCTTTGAGCTTGCTATCAAGGCATTTGCCCCCGGTATGAAGATCATCGCTCCTTGGCGTGAGTGGGACATCAAGTCCCGTGAGGAGGAGATCGAATACGCAGAGGCGCACAACGTGCCTCTCAAGATCAACCATGAGACCAACTACTCCAAGGACAAGAACATGTGGCACCTTTCCCACGAGGGCTTGGAT
>JAFTMU010000110.1 GCA_017452215.1 Clostridia bacterium | reverse complement strand
TTTTCTAAAGTCAGCGCTCCTCTTTCCACAGCGGCGATCATGCCCGCATCCTCGGAGACGGGGATGAATGCGCCCGAAAGTCCTCCCACGTGGGAGGAAGCCATCACGCCGCCCTTTTTCACGGCGTCATTGAGCATGGCAAGAGCGGCGGTGGTTCCGTGGGCACCGCAGGATTCCAGACCCATTTCCTCCAGAATATGAGCGACAGAATCGCCGACGGCGGGGGTGGGCGCCAAGGAAAGGTCTACGATGCCAAAGGGGGTCTCCAAGCGCTTGGCAGCCTCGTTTGCCACCAATTGACCCACACGGGTGATCTTGAACGCCGTCTTTTTGATCACGTCGGCAAGCTCGGAGAGATTGCAATCCCCGGCACGGCGAATGGCAGATGCCACCACACCGGGACCGCTGACGCCTACGTTGATGGCGGTCTCGGGCTCGCCGATGCCGCAAAATGCGCCTGCCATAAAGGGGTTATCCTCGGGGACGTTGGCAAACACCACCAGCTTGGCGCAGGCGATGGAGTTTTCGTCCTTGGTCAGGAATGCCGCACGCTTGATGGCAGAGCCCATCAGGGCAATGGCGTCCATATTGATGCCCGCCTTGGTGGAGGCGACGTTGACCGAGGAGCAGACGTTGCGTGTTTGCGCCAAAGCATCGGGAAGGGCGGTGATCAGGTTCTGCGCCCCTACCGTCATGCCCTTTTGCACCAGCGCAGAAAAGCCGCCGATGAAGTTGATGCCCAAGGCGTCTGCCGCCTTTTGCAGAGTGTGAGCGATCTTAATATATCCCTCGGGGGTAGCGTTGCCGCCTACCAGAGAGATAGGAGTGACGGAGACCCGCTTGTTTACGATCGGGATCCCGTACATTTTTTCGATCTCCTCACCGGTCTTGACCAAGTTCTTGGCACGAGAGGTGATCTTGTCGTAGATCCGCTGACAAAACCGATCGGTATCCTCGCTGACGCAATCCCAAAGGGAGATGCCCATGGTGATGGTACGGATATCCAGGTTTTCCTCACGGATCATATTGATGGTTTCTAAAATATCCTGTGTGTTGATCATTCCCGTGACTCCTTAGATGTGGTGCATCGTATTGAAAATATCCTCGTGCATCACGTGGATCACCAGGCCCTTGCCCTCGCCAAGCTTTGCGAGCACGTCGGCGAAGTCGGAAAAGCCGATGTTCAGGGAGGTGATGTCGGTGAGCATGATCATTGCAAAATATTCGGACAGGACGCTTTGGGTGATGTCAAGAATATTGGCGTGGTGCTCGGCGCACACGGTGGCAACCTGTGCGATGATACCTACGGTGTCCTTTCCCGTTACGGTGATAACTGCTTTCATAAAAAGAACCGCCTTTCTTTCGTTTTGTATTCTATCCCTATTATTATAGAATATTGTGAAGAAAAAGTCAAGTGTGACAGAGGATTTTCAGCAAAAAAGCAAAAATCTCATTGACATGCCTTGTCTTTATATGGTATAATATAAAAAATAACAAGGAGGGATGTATATGGACAGCAGCTCCGGCTTTGGAGCAAACGGTGCACCCTACGAATACGCTGTTGGGGAAGCGAAAAGCGCTACACTCACGGCAAAAAAAGCAGCCCTGATCACGGCGTACGTTTTGTGGGGCGTTCTCTTTTTTGCTATTGGAGCGTTTACCCGCTTGCTGGTTCCCGTGTTGGCGTTGGTGCCGCTTTCGATCTGGATCTTCGTGTTTTTTACCTGGCGATATACGCAGGTGGAATATGAGTACTCGTTTTTTTCGGGGAAACTGACGGTGGTGCGCATTTTGGGCGGACGCACCCGGCGGACGCTTTTGGAGGTAACGATCCGGGATCTTGCCTCGGTATTTCCTTATACCGATGAAAACGTCCAAAAGGCGGAGCGGTTCGGTGCGGAGGTGACTTGGTTTGCCGCCTCGGGCATGGAGGCTTCCGATCTTTACGTGGCGCTTTGGCAGGACAAGGAGAGAGACAAGAAATGTATGCTCTGCTTTAACGCCAACGAAAAGGCGATCAGGATCATGCGCTACTATAACATCTCGGCGTTTGCAAAATAATCCCATTTCAGAAAGGACAAAATTATGACAAGTAAAAGCATTCAAACCATGATCGCCATGATCATCTACATGGCGGCGGTCATCTTCATCGGCGTGTACTATGCCCGCCGTGCAAACAAAAGCTCCGCAAACTATTTTCTGGGCGGACGCTCCTTCGGTCCTTGGGTCACGGCAATGAGCGCTGAGGCATCGGACATGAGCGGCTGGCTCCTGATGGGGCTTCCCGGCGTTGCCTATTGGTGCGGTCTTGCCGATGCGGCTTGGACTGCCATCGGTCTTGCCATCGGTACTTATTTCAACTGGCTCATCGTTTCCAAGAGATTGCGCCGTTACAGTGTACGGGCAAACAACTCTATCACCCTGCCGGATTTCTTCTCCAACCGCTTCCGTGAGAAGAAAAAGGTGATCATGACCATTGCGGCAGTGTTTATTCTGATCTTTTTTGCGGTTTACGCCTCCAGCTGCTTCGTTACCTGCGGCAAGCTGTTCGCTACGCTCTTTGGAGCCCCCTATGAGGTTATGATGATCCTTGGTGCTCTGTTTGTTGTGGCGTACACCATGATCGGCGGATTTCTTGCCGAGAGCGCTTCGGACTTTATGCAGAGCATTGTGATGATCGTGGCGCTGGTAGTGGTAGTGATCATTGGTATTGCGCAGGCAGGCGGTCTTGGCGCCGTGTTTGAAAATGCGCAAAAGATCCCCGGTTTCCTTGATTTCTTCGGTATGGCAACGCCCCTGACCGGTGCCGACGGTGTACAGGCAACGGTGGGCAACGTGGCTTTGTTTGGCGAAGCACGTCCTTACGGCTTTTTGACCATCTGCTCCATGATGGCATGGGGACTTGGCTACTTTGGTATGCCTCAGGTGCTCCTTCGCTTTATGGCGATCAGAGAGGAAAAGGAGCTGAAAACCTCCCGCCGTATCGCTATGGTATGGGTGGTGATCTCCTTGGCGGTTGCAGTATTCATCGGTCTGGTAGGCAGACAGGCGTATCCCGTTGCGCACTTGACCGGCGCTTCCGCAGAAAATATCTTTATTACGTTGGTAACCAATTCCTTGCCTCCCATCATTGCAGGCTTTATCATGGCGGGTATCCTGGCGGCTACCATCAGCTCCTCCGATTCCTATCTTTTGATCGCTGCCTCTGCGGTGTCCAAGAACATCTTCCAGGGCGTGATCAAAAAGAATGCTACCGATAAGCAGGTCATGTGGGTATCCAGGATCACCTTGGCTGTGATCGCTATCATCGCCGCAGTGATCGCTTTGGACGCCAACAGCGTGATCTTTAAGATCGTTTCCTTTGCATGGGCAGGCTTTGGCGCTACCTTTGGTCCCTTGATGCTGTTCTCCCTGTTCTGGAAGCGCACCACCCGTGCAGGCGCCATTGCAGGTATGATCGGCGGAGCGGGCATGGTATTCCTTTGGAAGCTGGTGATCAGCGGACTTGGCGGCGTGTTTGCCATCTACGAGCTGCTTCCCGCATTCATCTTCTCCTCGATCCTGATCGTGGTGGTTTCACTTTTGACGAAGGCGCCCTCCAAGGAGATTGAAGAGGACTTTGACGCCGTTGCGGCAGGTGGAGAACTGCAAGAGGGATAAGATTCGATCATTCAATAATAAGCGTGGGCGGTCTGCAAAAAGCAGACCGCCCAAATTGCTGATGTGGGAATTTTCGCTTTTAAAACTTTATATCAAGGCTACGGAGATATTTTCCTCCTTTACTGATATTTTGGAGTTATTGGTGTTAGTGGTCCCCAAAAACACCCCCAAGATGCATATACTAAAAGAAAAGTATGCACAAACAATTTATGTGTCATCCTGAGCGAGGTCGAAGTTTTGGAGAGGGAGCGAAGCGAGCCAATCCAAAACCAAGGAGCTGCCGCAAGCTCGCTCCTCGATTTCTCCTCGCTATTCGCTCGAAGAAATTTCGACTGCGCAAACGTCACACCGTGGCGTTTGCTCCGCTCAGGATGACACACAGGGGTTTTATTGGTCAGAAAGATTGTTGTTTGTTTTTTTAACTTCGGGAGAGCTTGCGAGCCTTCTCAGAGATGACAGACAAAATTTTTTATGTTCGTTCGGTTTGGAGTTATGAGGCTTGTCAATTTGCTTTGCAATTTATCTCGTTGTTGTGAGTTTGTTATGCAAAGGTTATGATATGATTGCCCCTCTAATTTCTAATTTGGCGAAGCCAATCATAGTTTAGCGTGATTTGTCCGTTAAGGACATCACGCCAACTTGCGGGAGCTATTGTTAGGAACAGCATACAAAACGATATTTTACAGTGCGTTGCACGAACGAATAGCGGATAGTATTAAAAAATCTGTTTTCTCTTTCTCCTTTTCAAAAGCTTTTGAAAAGAAGGGGTAAGCCATGCATTGCATGGCGGGAGAAAGCTTTTCTCAGAAAAGTTTCTTCCCCGAAAAAACCTTATATTAAAAGGCGACCCGCCAAACGGCAGGTCGCCTTTTTCGTATGAAACAAACTTACAGCACCTTAGCAAGAAACTCCTGCGTGCGCTTGTTGGTGGGAGCGGTGAAGAACTGCTGCGGGGGCAGATCCTCGGTGATATAGCCGCCGTCAATAAAGAGAATACGGTCGGCGACCTCACGGGCAAAGCCCATCTCGTGGGTGACGATGACCATGGTCATGCCGTCATCGGCAAGATCCTTGATCAGATCCAACACCTCTCCAACCATTTCGGGGTCCAGAGCCGAGGTGGGCTCGTCAAAGAGTATTACCTGGGGGTTCATTGCCAAAGCACGCACGATGGCAATACGCTGCTTTTGTCCGCCCGAAAGGGTGGCCGGATAGGCGCCTACCTTGTTTTCCAAGCCGATACGGGAGAGCAGGCGCATCGCCTTTTCCGCTTCCTCCGCACGGATCTGCTTTTTGACAGAGGGCTTTGCAAAAATGCCGCCTGCCTTTTTGATGCGCAGATGCACGGGAGCCATCATGATGTTTTCCAGAACGGTCTTGTTGTTGAACAGATTGAATTGCTGGAACACCATGCCGATGTTCTCACGGTGCTTGTTGATGTTGACCTTGGGATTGGCAATGTCCTCGCCGCCAAAGATGATCGAACCTGCGGTGGGATCCTCCAAGCAGTTCAGGCACCGCAAAAAGGTGCTCTTACCTCCACCGGAGGGACCGATGATGGCGATCTTTTCTCCTTGATGAATGGTGGTGTCGATCCCCTTGAGGACCTCCAGACTGCCAAAGCTTTTTTTGAGTCCCTTGACCTCGATCAGGGGGGTCTTATTTGCGTCGTTCATTGCTTGCCAGCCTCCTTTCCATCAGCTTGACCAGGGATGCGATGACCGCCACAAGGACGATGTAAAGCAGCGCCATGATCAGATACGGGATCATGTATTCGTAAGAGTTGGAGCCCTGATCCTGGAACGCCTTGGTGATATCCACAGCGCCCACGTAACCAACGATTGCGGTCTCCTTGATCAGGGTGATGAATTCGTTACCCATGGTGGGCAGAATATTCTTGATGGCTTGGGGAACGACTACCTTGATCATAGAGTTGGAGAAGGGGAGACCGACGGCACGTGCCGCCTCCAATTGTCCCGGATCCACCGAGTTGATACCGCCTCTCATGATCTCGGAGATGTATGCGCCGCTGTTGAGTCCGAAGATGATAACGCAGGAGGTGACGGCGGGAAGCGTGACGCCCATCAAGGGCAGAAGGATGTAATATCCCAGCAAAAGCTGTACCACGATGGGAGTTCCCCGGAAGAAGGCGACGTAAATGCCGCAGACGTTCTGGGCGTAGCGTGTCAGCTTTTTATAAGGCGGGATCACCCTGACGATAGCGATCAAGGTACCGATGACGCAACCGATCAAAAGACCCATCACAGCAATGATGAGCGTGTTCTGAATACCGGTCAAAAGGGTCTTATAGCCGTTATTGGTAATGAAATAGTCGTAAAAGATATTCCATTTTTTTGCGAAATTAAATCGGTAATAAATATTGTAGCAAAGGAAGAACAGACCTACGCAAACGGCGGCGATGACCAGAACGTCCATCCAATGCTTTTTGAAAAAGCGCTTGACCTTTTCCATTTTTATATCCTTTCTTGATGCGGAATAAGGGGGGAATAACACAAAACAAGGGAGAGTGCTCTCCCTGTGTTTTGTGCGTTATCGTTGGATTCAGTTGGCCTCGTTTACGTTCTCAACGATTGCCTTTGCGGGACCCTCGTCGATAATTACGAACTTGACGTTGCCGTTGATGATGTTCTGTACTGCCAGAGCACCGGAGTTGTAGCCTACGGTCTCAAATGCAAAGCCGTCAAAGCCCCAGTCCTCATCGCCTTTGCAATAGAGTGCGCCGGTGGTACCGTTTTGTACGCCAACCTTGGTGGAGTTGGTGAAGGAGTTGAGAATTGCCTCTACGTCAGCTACGCTTTCGCAAGCATCAAAGGTGGTGTCGTCAGCTGCAACGATGAGCATCTGGGATGCGTTGTAGTAGGAAGCAGAGAAATCCAGAATCTTTGCACGGTCCTCGCTGACGGTCAGACCTGCTGCTGCGATGTCGCAAACACCGCCGCTGACGGGAACGTCAACACCGTCTACCTCATAGGAGCCGCCTGCTGCGGAAACGGAAAGGCATACTGCGTCAAACTCCATGTTGTTGATGTAGAGCTCTTTTCCGAGAGACTCTGCAAACAGAGCCATGATCTCCATGTCTACGCCGTAGTAGTTCTCACCAACCTTATATTCAAAGGGCTCGAATGCGGCGTTGGTAGCAACGATCAGCTGGCTGCCGTCAGTCTTCATCTCGGAAGCGGAGGTGACGGGGGTGGGAGTGCCGCCGCCAAAGTACTTGTCGATGATCGTATCAAAGGTGCCGTCCTCTTTGATGTCTTCCATGAAAGCGTTGAGAGCGTTCAACAGCTCGGTGTCGCCCTTTTGAACGGCAAAGGCGTACTCTTCCTCGGTCAAAGGAATGTCGATGACCTTGACCACATCAGCGTCATCACCCTCGGTAGGGGCTGCACATGCGGAGAATGCTGCAACGCAGCCGATCATCATCAGGACTGCGAGCATGAGACTTACGATTTTTTTCATGATAATTTCCTCCATAGAAATTTGTTTTTTTGGTATGTGGATATTATATTGCATAATTATTCACTTGTCAATAGGTTTTGCAAATATTTTTTCTTTTCTACATATACATAAATGAAACAGGTTGCAAGATAACATCTTTTGTGCAAAACAACTCATATAATGAGCGGAATAATGAAAAATCATGCAAGGAGAATGAATAATTATTCGCATACAAGTGAATAATATCCGTTTTTGGAAGGAAAAATACACATAAATGATAAGAAGGAAGAAAAAATGCAGATCCCAAGGAAAAAGAGAGTAGCCAGCATTGATGTCAGAGGAGGAATTTTCTCTTTCCAAGTGCCAAAATAGAGTCTCGTTGTGCCCAAAACACTGCTTTTTTATGGATTTATAGGTTAAAATGACGAAAAATATTATATTGATTTGTTTATTTTTGACTGTTTGCAAGAAAATAAAAAAAGGGGTTGCAATTTGCAAAAGAATGTGTTATAATGTTCGAGGTCAAGAGAAATGGCCCATTAGTCAAACGGCTAAGACGTCGCCCTCTCACGGCGAAGATATGGGTTCGATTCCCGTATGGGTCACCAATTTGCAGATCCCGATGGTCTGCTCGATTCTTGCAGGATTCCGATCGCAACGGGTATGCGAGACACTCGCCTATACTCCTTGCGCCGCTTTTTTCCGAAGCGGAAGGATCTCCTCCTTTTTTTTGAGATCGATTCTCACAAAAAATCCCACGGTGTTACCGTGGGATTTTTTTGTCCTTCTGTCAAAGGCCGAAGAGCTTGGAATCCAAGCCTTGCGCAAAACGCTCGTCTGCCTTTTTGTTGTAGTACTCGATCAGCTTGATCTCCTTGGGGTTGTAGGGGCGGTGGCTGGGACGGAACAGATCGTGCTGCCACTTGGTCACGTCAAAGTCCTGCCCTGCGTCCATCTTCTCCCAAATGCCGTTCCAAGGCTCGTGGGTCTGGTATTTACCAAGAACAAAGCCCCAGTTATAGGCGCCGATCTTGTTGGCATAGAGCAGGGGATAGATGGTCTCTACGTCGTTGTTCTGAATGCGGTGGAGCCATTCGGTGTCTAGAGCGGGGCGTCCCGTCAGGCGGATCTGCTCGATCAGATCGATGTTTTCCGTGTAGGAGTTGTAGCTGTGGAAGCTGACGATGTCGGAAAGCTCCAGGGCACGTTGACCGATGATTGAGCCCTCGGAATAGAAGTCGCAGAAGGTATCGGCGCACAGAGGCTGATCGGGATTGATCTCTCTGCCGATCTCAAAGAACTTTTCCATGTGGCGCATGCTCAGGTCCGCACGGTTGTTGCCTGGCTCGTTGAAGATGTTCCAGATGATCACTCGCTCGTCGTGGGCGTAAACGGTGATGATCTCACGGACGAACTCATAATAGCGCTCTGCGGTGGCAGGGTCGTCCAAAAGGTGATAGCTCAATTCGTTGTGACCGCCGTGGGGGGAGAACTTGCGACCGCCGTGGTAGCCGACGTCATAGGTTTGAGGACCTAATTTTGCAGGCTTCCAATACTGCTTGGGCACAGAGCAATCATTGGCAAGAACCATCATGGTGGTGATGCCGTGCTTGTAGAACATGGAGAGATACTGATCCAAACGGGACATAAAGCCGTCGTGATCCTGCTCCCAGACCTCAAATTCAAGAATGACACGCACTGAGTTGAAGCCGATGGATTCGGCGAGAGCAATTTCTGCCTCTGCGGTGGCAAAATGCTTTTCAAAATCGTATTCCTGCCACATATCAATGCGGTTTGCGCAATCCGAGGGCATGAAGTTGCATCCACGGATCCACGGGTGAGAGTTATACCACTCCCATGCCTTTTCTTTTGACCACTGTCCGTTCATAAGAGATTCCTCCGAATATGTAATATGGTATCATTATAAAAGGATCGGGAAGGGAAATCTACACAAAAACGCACTTTCTTTTTACAAGATCCTACGCTTTTCCCGCTCCTTCTCTATCTTGATTTCATTATATAATGGAATGAATAAAAAGTCAAGGAAAAATTTTTGTACAAATTCTGCACAATATTTTTCTCAAAAAATTGGTAAAACCTATTGCAAAAGCGGGAAAAATAGTGTATAATAAATATAACTATGTAGCCAAGGACAAGTCTTGGCGCAAATTTTGACTTTCTGTTTTGGAGGTAAATATGGTAGTAGCTGGCGATTTTAAGAACGGCATTACGTTTGACGACGGTCAGGGCAACGTTTTGCAGGTGATCGAGTTCCAACACGTAAAGCCCGGTAAGGGTGCAGCCTTCGTTCGCACGAAGCTGAAGAACGTGATCTCGGGTGCGGTCATCGAAAAGACCTTCAACCCCACCGATAAGTTTGAGAACGCATAT
Source organism: Clostridia bacterium (assembly GCA_017452215.1). Lineage (GTDB taxonomy): Bacteria > Bacillota > Clostridia > Oscillospirales > CAG-272 > UMGS1865. The sequence goes on along the minus strand of JAFTMU010000110.1, from coordinate 11,027 downwards.
ATCGAAAGAAGAGATATGCAGTATTCCTACGACGATGGCGCTTTGTATCACTTTATGGATACCGAGACCTGGGAGGAGACTCTCATTTCTCACGATATGGTAGAGGACAACTTCCGTTTCGTTAAGGAAGAGATGATGTGCAAGATCATCTCCTACAAGGGCAACGTATTCGGCATCGAGCCCCCCACGTTTGTGGAGCTTGAGGTTACCGATACCGACCCCGGCTTTGCAGGCAACACTGCAACCAACACGCTCAAGCCCGCAACTCTGGAGACCGGTGCCGAGATCAAGGTTCCGCTTTTCATCAACGTAGGCGACGTGCTCAAGATCGACACCCGTACGGGCGAGTATCTGTCCAGAGCTTAATCAACACAAAAGGGGAAGACTTTGCAACCAAGGTTTTCCCCATTTTTAGAATAGAAAAGGAAGGTATTTTGTTATGAATCTGACCGAAAAATCCTCTTATATCAAGGGCTTGGCTGACGGCCTGGAATACGATAAGACCACCAAGGAGGGCAAGATCATTGCGGCTCTCTTGGATCTGGTAAATGATATGGCATTGGAGATCGCCGATCTACAAAAGGATATTGAGGAGATCGACGAGGATCTGAACTATCTCGACGAATACGTTGAGGAGCTGGATGACGATCTGCAAGCCGTTGAGGACTATCTTGACGAGGAGTGCGAGGAGGACGACGAGGACGAGCTTTTTGACGACGAGTGGGATGACGAGGACGAGGAGGATGAGGACGGCGACTACTACGAGATCGTTTGCCCCTCCTGCGGCGAGACCGTTTGCTTTGACGAGGAGCTGGATCCCGAGGAGCTGATCTGCCCCGCTTGCGGTGAGAAGTTCGGCTGTATCATCGACGAGGACGATTGCAAGCCCGTCGAGGACTGAGAAGCGAATTAACGAAAACGGGCTGGGTCAAATTGTATTTTTGATTTTTCCCCTATACGAAAGAAACAAAAAACCAAGATCAATCATTTGAATTGACCTTGGTTTTTTGTTATGGTTATGCATAGCGTTCACTAAATCTTAGTATAGCTATCCAATAATATCAGATACCTTTTTGATTACATAAGCGTCGGTTCCTGCGCTTAACAAAATTTCAGCTTTTTTGTTTTCCGGATTGGTATCGCAAAGTGTCTTCATAAATTTGTATGACGGAACGTCAATCGCTCCTCCTTCCCACATGCAAACAATTTTTTGAATCGTAGGGATCATTTCCTGCAGGAGAATGGAACAACTTTGATTGATCAAATCCGTAACCGAATCGCAGGTAAAGGAATACACCTTTTCCTTCCCTTGGTTGGTTCTTAATACAAAGCATTGATGGTATTCATATTTTTTGTGATCGCTTGTGTTGAAATATGCTTTCGCTGATGAAAGCATATTGCTAAACTCTGTACCAATTGTTGTTTGGTTTTTTAATTCACTCATAATGGTTCCTCCTTTCAAATTTTACACTACATTTTTCCTTCACATTATACTCTTTTTACAACTTTTTGTCAAGCGTAAACAACTTGGTAGTATAAACATTGTCAATACATTGTGTCATCTTTTTTTGCGAAATTGTGATACCCCCCTTCGCGAAAAATCTCTTGACAACAAAAGAGAAGTGGTGTATAATAGAGAGGATAACAAAATTCAGCCATTTGGAGGACGAAAATGGAACAGAAGAAAAAGGAACTGCTGCAAGAGGCGGCTCGGAACATTCGGATCGGTATCATCAAGGGAACCCACGCCGCAAAATCGGGTCACCCGGGCGGCTCGCTTTCCATTGCGGATATTCTTGCATATCTCTATTTTGAAGAAATGAACATAGACCCTCAAAATCCCCAGGATCCCGACAGAGACCGCTTTGTGCTCTCCAAGGGACACTGTGCGCCCGCTTTGTACTCGGTCTTGGCGAACAGAGGCTATTTCCCCGTGGAGGAATTGACCACATTGCGTAAGATCGGCTCCCGCTTGCAGGGTCACCCCGATATGACCTTGACCCCCGGTGTGGATATGTCCGCAGGCTCTCTGGGTCTTGGCATCAGCTCGGCGGCAGGCATGGCGCTTGCCGGCAAGCTTGACGGCAAGGACTACCGTGTTTATACGGTGATAGGAGACGGTGAGAGCGAGGAGGGTCAGGTATGGGAGGCTTGTATGTTTGCCGCTCATTATAAATTGGACAATCTCTGCGTGATCGTTGACTGGAACGGCTTGCAGATCGACGGTCCCATTGCCGAGGTCATGAATCCCGCTCCCCACGACAAAAAGCTGGAGGCGTTCGGCTTCCACGTGATCTCTGTGGACGGACACGATCTTGATCAGTTAGCGGCGGCATTTGCCGAGGCAAAGACCGTCAAGGGCAAGCCCACCGCCATCGTTGCAACGACGGTGAAGGGCAAGGGCGTCTCCTTCATGGAGAACAAGGTGAATTGGCACGGTGCAGCACCCAACGACGAGCAATGCGCCGCTGCGCTTGCAGAGCTGAATGCGTAAGGAGGAGAGAACAATGGCAGATAAGATTGCAACCAGAGAAGCCTACGGCAATGCCTTGGTAGAGCTTGCCGAAAAATATGATTTCGTAGTAATGGACGCCGACCTTGCAGAGGCGACCAAGACCGTTAAATTCAAGAAGGCGTATCCCGATCGGTTCTTCGATTGCGGCATCGCCGAGGGCAACATGATGAGCGTTGCGGCAGGAATCGCCACCACGGGCAAGACCGTGTTTGCTTCCAGCTTTGCAATGTTCGCCGCAGGCAGAGCCTGTGAGCAGGTGCGTAACTCCATCGGATATCCTCACCTCAACGTCAAGATCGGCGCTACCCACGCAGGTATCACCGTAGGCGAGGACGGCGCTACTCACCAGTGCAACGAGGACATTGCTTTGATGCGCACCATTCCCGGTATGACCATTATCAACCCCTCGGATGCCGTAGAGGCAAAGGCAGCCGTGGAGGCAGCCCTTTCCACCAAGGGACCCTTCTATCTCCGCTTTGGAAGATATGCCGTTCCCACCATCAACGACCGTCCCGACTACAAGTTTGAGGTCGGTAAGGGCGTGACCCTCGCCGAGGGCACCGACGCTACCATCGTAGCCAGCGGATTGATGGTCTCCATTGCCCTGGAGGCAAGAGAGCTGCTCATGGCAGAGGGCATCTCTGTCCGTGTGATCAACATTCACACCATCAAGCCCATTGATAAGGAGCTCCTTGCAAAGGCTGCCAAGGAGACGGGTGCCATCGTTACCGCAGAGGAGCACAATATCATCGGAGGACTTGGCGCCGCCGTGACCGAGGCGATCTGCGAGAGTGTTCCCGTTCCTGTGATCCGTGTAGGCATGAACGACACCTACGGTCACTCGGGCACTGTTCCCGCACTTCTGGAGGCGTACGGCTTGACGCCTGCGAATGTTGCCGAGAGTGTAAAGAAGGCTATCGCATTGAAGAAATAATAAAGTGGGGAAGGGGCATCTTGGCTTCTTCCCCTTTGCAAAAGATAAGGAAATAAGCTTATGAACTATATTTTAGCATCCAAATCCCCCAGAAGAAAAGAGATATTGGAGACCCTGGGGCTTTCCTTCACGGTCTTTACCGCCGACACTGACGAGAGCAGCGAGGAGCGGGACGTGTGCGCCTTTGTGGAGGAGCTTTCCCGTCGCAAGGGCGAGGCAGTCAAGGAGGCATTGCTGGCGGCAGGACAGGATCTTGCGGATACGGTCATCATTTCCTCGGATACGGTGGTAGCCATGGGGGGCGAGATCCTTGGCAAGCCTCGGGACGAGAAGGACGCCTGCCGTATGCTCCGTATGTATTCGGGAAAGAGACACCAGGTGGTCAGCGGCATCTGCCTGATCGGAAACGGCAAGATCGGCGTGGGGCATGAGGTCACCGAGGTGGAGTTTGAGGAATTGGACGAGGAGACGATTTTGCGCTACGTGCGCTCTGCAAAGCCCTACGACAAGGCAGGGGCGTATGCGATCCAAGGGGTTGCCTCGGCATATATCAAGGGAATCGTGGGAGATTACTTCAACGTGGTGGGATTGCCCGTTCACCGAATGAATCTCTTGCACCGTGAAATTTTCGGAGAAAATATGTTCTAAAGGTATAGACAGGGCGTTTTCGTTTGTGGTATAATAAAAGCGGAAGAAGAAAAATGCGCCCGTCGGCGCAAAAAAGGAGGTGACACCGTGGCAAAGCAGATCGGAATAGATCTCGGTACGTCCAATACTATGATCTATCTCAAGGACAATGGGATCGTTCTGCGTGCTCCCTCGGTGGTCGCCATCGACCGTGTCACACAGGAGGTCATTGCCTCGGGCACGACCGCCAAGCGCATGGTGGGAAAGACACCCGGCAATATTCTTGCCCTCCGTCCCTTGAAGGACGGCGTCATTACCGACCTGAAAACCACCTCCATGATGCTGCACGACTTTTTTGAGCGCATGGATATGACCTCTCTGTTCAGTCGCCCTGCCGCCTTGGTTTGTATCCCTTACGGGGTCACGGGTGTGGAGCGGCGTGCGGTGGAGGATGCCACCTTTGAGGCAGGGGCAAAGAACGTGGGACTGATCGATCAGCCCATTGCCGCTGCTGTGGGAGCGGGGATCCAGATCTCCAAGGCAAGAGGCGCCATGGTGGTAGACCTTGGCGGCGGTGTGACCGAAACGGCGGTCATCAGCCTTGGGGGCGTGGTCCAATCCAACTCCCTGCGTGTGGCGGGAAACGAATTGGATATCGCCATTGTCAACTACTTAAAGCAAACGAGAAATATTCTCATCGGTGACATGACGGCAGAGGTGCTGAAAAAGAAGATCGGCACTGCCGCCGAGGATATCGACAGAGGCAGCATGGAGGTCTGCGGACGGGATCTGCGCTCGGGACTTGCCGTGACCATTGAGGTCACCACCGAGGAGGTCAGAGAGGCGATCAAGGAGCCCCTCTCCGAGATCATCTCTATGGTCAAGATGACCCTGGAGGAAACCCCACCCGAATTGAGCGCCGATATCTTTGATTTCGGCATCGTGCTGGTGGGCGGCGGAGCGCTCCTGCCCGGGATCGACCGAGCCATTAACGCACGCACGGGCATCAGAGTCATCATTGCAAAGCGCCCCTCCGAGGCGGTCTGCATGGGACTTGGCAGAATGCTGCAAAGCGCCAAGGATTTCTCGGAATTTGTCAAATATAAGGTCAAATAACAGCGGATACGCTTTGATGGGCGCACCGAATTTTCTGCATCAACAGGGGGCGACAGACAACCGCCCCCGTTTTTACATTTTTGGAAAGGAGAGAGGATCATGAACGAACAGCAAACCGAAACGAAAGCAGTGGAAGCACTTGATCTGCGTGCGGAAAAGCTTCGTTTGTCTGCCCCCGCCCTTGGGGTGGCGTTCATATTTTTGTTCTCCGCATTGCTGCAATCGGTGATCCATGCCCTGGTCAGTCTTTTGGCTCCCGAGTGGACTTATGCCGATTGGTATTTGTGGGTGGTCAGCTCGCTTCCCATGTACCTGGTTGCCATGCCGCTTTCCTTGTGGATCTTTCGTATCGCTCCCGCTTATCCCCCGAAAGAGAGGCGCTTGTCCCCTCTGACACTGCTGTCTCTCGGCGCCCTTTGCTTTGGGCTGACCTATGCGGGGAACCTTTTGGGAACGCTGGTCAATCTGCTGCTTGGGACGATCACGGGAGGCGAGGTGATCAACGAGCTGGCAGAGACCACTACCCAATCTCCTCTTTGGACGAATCTTTTGTTTGCGGGGATCTTAGCCCCCTTGACCGAGGAGATATTTTTCCGTAAGCTGATCATCGATCGCATCTCCCCTTGGGGTGAGCTTCCCGCCATTCTCATCTCGGGAATCGCTTTTGGGTTGATCCACGGAAATTTCAGCCAATTCTTTTATGCGGCGGCGCTTGGAATGCTGTTCGGGTATATTTATCTGAAAACCGGCAAGCTCCGCTATACGATCGCTTTGCACATGGCGATCAATCTGGTGGGAGGCGTGTTTGCCACGGAGGTGGTCAAATTCATCAACACCGAGGCGTTTTTGAATGATCCCGTGCTTGCGTTGTCCCAAAATCCCGTGGGGGCGGTAATGCTTTTGATCTATACTTGCTTTATGCTTTTGGTTATTCCTGCATCGATCGGCTCGGGAATCTATTTGATCTTACGTAAGTGGGAGCCCCCAAAAAAAGGGGAGCGGAGTTTTTCCCCTAGGCAATGGCGGAGGGTGATCTTGCACAATCCCGGCGTGTGGCTCTTTTTTGCGGTGGTGATATTACTGTTTTTGTAAGGAAAAGAGAAAAATATTTTGGAAAGGAGGCGTCAAATGCAAACGAATCGAGGCTACACCCTGCGCTATCTTTTTGTGGTGGCGGTGTTTTGCGCCGTTTGTGTGATCTATCTGGGACGGTTGTTCTTTATTCAGATCGCAGGCAGGGAAAACAGCTACGACAGCGGCGGAAGCGAGCGAACGGTGACCGTGCAGGCGGTACGGGGTGAGATCTACGACCGCAACGGGGTCAAGCTGGTGGAGAATCACTATACCTACGATATGACCTTATCCCATGCTCACTTTTTCTCCATGACGCCTGCCGAAAAAAATGAGGTCTGCTTACAGATCTTAGAGGCGTTGCGCTCCTGTCGGGCAACGGAGCTGTACGAGCAGCGCTTTTTCCCCTTTGAGGGAAGCTCCTATCCTTATTATCTGTACAGTGAGGAGACCCTTGACACCGAATCCACCCGTGCGTACCGACTCAAACGGGTGCTCTCGGATCTCGCTCTTGATGCCGACACCACCGCCCGGGAGCTGATGCAGTATTACGTGGAGAAATACGATCTTTTGCGCACCGATGGTGACGGAATGCGCCTGTATGACGACGATCAGATCGATTCTCTGATCCGTATGTATTACGATATGGACGCTTTGCGCTTTCGCTCCTCGGGGGAATACGTGCTGATCTCGGGGCTTTCCTTTGCGGGATCGGAAAATCCCAATCTTATGGCATACGTGAATGAAAAAAATATCGGCGCTGTGGATTTTTTGGGAAAGATCCAACGGGTGTATTGCTACCCCGGCTATGCGTCCCACATTCTGGGAACCGTCGGACCGATCTATTCGGAGGAATGGGAATACTACAACGAGCTCGGATATGAAATGAGCGCCATCGTTGGCAAGGACGGCTGCGAGGCGGCTTTTGAAGCCTACCTGCGAGGCACCGACGGTAAGATCAAAATCACCGAGGATGCAAACGGAAACGTGGTGACCCAGGTGCTCACAGAGCCCGTGGCGGGCAGTGACGTGTATCTGACCATTGACATCAATCTGCAAATTGCCGCCGAGGACGGTCTGTGTGAGAACGTGCAGTACGTAACCGACCGTGCCACAAGTGCCGAAACAGGCAGCGGCTGTAACGCAGGGGCGGCGGTAGCCATGGATCCCGACACCTTTGAGGTGCTGGCGATCGCCTCCTATCCTACCTATGATCTGACGACCTACAACAACGATTACGGAGCTTTGATCAGCAATCCCGCCAAGCCCTTGCTCAACAGAGCCATCGACGGGGCGTATGCGCCGGGATCTACCATCAAGCCCGGCATGGCGGCAATCGGGCTTTTGGAGGAGGCGATCCTTTCCTCCACTCACATCTCCTGCACGGGCAAATACAAGGGCACCGTGGGCTGCTCTACCTTTGGGGACAATCACAGCGGCGCCATTGATGCCGTGGACGCCATTGCCTACTCCTGCAACAGCTTCTTCTGTGAGCTGGGACACCGCTTGGGAATCCGCACCATGGAGGATTATCTTTCCCACTTTGGCTTTGGAGAAAAAACAGGCTTTGAGCTGGGCGGCACCTCGGGGATCCTGGCAGGTCCTACCTACCGAGGGGAGATCCAGAGCGAGGAGCAGTGGATGCCGGGCATGACCTGGCAGGCAGCCATTGGGCAATCGGATCATCAGGCGTCCCCCTTACAGCTGGCGGCGTATATTTCCACCCTGACCAACGGGGGAAGCCGCTATACCGCCCATCTCTTACATAGCGTTTACCGCTTTGGCGAGGCAGAGCCCTATTACGTCTTTTCCCAAAGCGAGGACACGCTGCTTGACCGTGTGGAGCTTTCCAAGGAGAGTCAAAGGACGGTGTTTGAGGGAATGAAAAAGGTGGTCAATTCCAGCAACGTGATCAAGCGTTGGATCAACAGTGATACTGTCCCCGTACAGGTGGGAGGAAAGACGGGAACAGCACAGACAGGCGGCGATTGCGACAATGCGCTGTTCGTGTGCGCCGCTCCCTATGACGATCCCGAGATCGTGATCTCGGTGGTCTTGGAAAAGGGATACACGGGCGGATACGCCTCCCTTACGGCAGGGAGAGTGCTGGAGGAATATTATGATGAGGAATGAAAGTTCTATCTCATATAACTGAAAAATTCCATTTCTATTGATGAATTGCCAAATTTGTGTGAAACAATATACCAAAGAGTGATAACATGGAAAAAACAATCAACAGAACGTCGTAAAACAACCGCTCCTTAAATAGCAAAAATCTGTTAGCCGCTTTTTCTTTTGATTTTGCTGGCGCAAAAGAAAAAGCTAACAAAAAGAAAAACGACGAGAAAAAATTTCGCCCTCTGCGGAGGGCGAGGAGGCTTACGCAGCCTCCACTGCGCCGCCTTTTGAAAAAGGCGGGCGAAAACTTTTCATTGTTTTGAGAAAGATGACGTTTTCGTCAGCAAGAGGGAGGACGATGCTTCTCCCTTTTGCTTTGAAGGGGATAAGTTGTCAATACTTACAAAATCGGGGGCTTGATTGGGGTCAAAATCGTAACTTCTCCTTCTTTTTTTGAAGCACTTTTTTGTGGTATAATATATGATGGAAAAAATCGAAAAAATACGAGACAGGGAGAAAATGCTTTGATCAGAACAGATTTGAGAAACGTAGCAATTATCGCTCACGTTGACCATGGTAAGACCACGCTGGTAGACGGCTTGCTGAAGCAGGGCGGCATCTACCGTGAACACCAGGAGACCGTCACCCGTGTTATGGACTCGGGAGACCTGGAAAAGGAAAGAGGCATCACCATCCTTGCAAAGAACACTGCCGTTCATTACAAGGATATCAAGATCAATATTATCGACACTCCCGGGCACGCCGATTTTGGCGGTGAGGTGGAGCGTATCCTCAAAATGGTCAACGGCGTCATTCTTTTGGTGGACGCCGCAGAGGGCCCCATGCCCCAGACCCGCTTCGTTTTGCAAAAGGCGTTGGAGCTGAACCACCGTGTGATCATCTGCATCAACAAGATCGACAAGCCCGATGCACGCCTTGGCGAGGTAGAGGACGAGATCTTAGAGCTTTTGATGGATCTTGGCGCCAACGACGATCAGCTGGATAGCCCCATGATGTATTGCTCGGGCCGCTCGGGCACTGCAAGTGAGAGCCCCGACGTTCCCGGTACGGACCTCACCCCCTTGTTTGAAAAGATCATCAATTATATTCCCGCTCCCGGTGGAGACGAAACGGGAGATTTGCAGCTGCTGGTCTCCTCCATCGACTATAACGAGTACGTGGGACGCATCGGCATCGGCCGCATCGACCGAGGCTCCATCAAGGTGAACCAGGAGGTTGCGGTTTGTAACTATCACAACGCCGACACCTTCAAAAAGACCAAGGTGGTCTCCTTGTATCAGATCGACGGCTTGGTGCGTACCCCCGTGGAGAGCGCTACCGTAGGCGATATCGTTTGCTTCTCGGGAGCCGGGGATATCACCATCGGTGATACCTTGACCTCGGTTGCCAATCCCCAGCCCTTGGAGTTTGTTAAGGTCTCCGAGCCCACCATGGAAATGACCTTTATGGTCAACAACAGCCCCTTGGCAGGCAAGGAGGGCAAGTTCGTCACCTCCCGTCAGCTCCGTGACCGTTTGTACCGTGAGCTGCTCAAGGACGTGTCTCTGCGTGTTTCCGACGGAGATACCACCGACGAGTTCCGTGTGGCAGGCAGAGGCGAGATGCACCTTTCCATTCTGCTGGAAACCATGCGCCGTGAGGGCTTTGAGCTGGCTTGCTCCAATCCCCGTGTGCTCTACAAGGAGATCGAGGGACAAAAGTGCGAGCCTATGGAGCGTGTCACCCTGGACGTTCCCATGGATTACGTGGGCGTCGTGGTGGAAAAGCTCAGCCAAAGAAAGGGCGATCTGCTTTCCATGAACCCCGTTGGTAATCGTACCAGAATCGAGTATTCCATTCCTTCCCGTTGCCTGTTCGGGTATCGCTCCGAGTTCTTGACGGCGACCCACGGCGAGGGCGTTATCAATACCATCTTCGACGGCTATGCGCCTTACCGTGGCGAGATCGCCATGAAGTTTACGGGCTCTCTCATTGCCTCCGAGGCAGGCGAGACCACCCGTTACGGACTGTATAACACCCAGGAGAGAGGACAGCTCTTCGTAGGACCGCAGACCCAGGTCTACGAGGGTATGATCGTGGGTGAGAATCCCAAGAACGATGACATCGCCGTCAACCCCTGCAAGAAGAAGCAGCTGACTGCCATTCGCTCTGCGGGTGCGGACGAAAAGCTTTTGCTTACGCCCCCCAAGATCTTCACCCTGGAGGAGGCGATCGAGTATATCACCGATGATGATCTCATCGAGGTGACACCCAAGTCCATCCGTCTGCGTAAAAAGACCCTGAACACCGAGCTGCGCATGAAGGAAATGATGCGCCGCCGCCGTGAATTGGAAGCGCAGAAGAAATAAAAAAAAAGAACCGCCCACGGGCGGTTCTTTTTTCGTGCTACGCACTCTATGAATCGAAGTGTAACCCTGATGCGCCGCAGCGCAATTCATGGCGAAGCCAATTCATGAGTACATCTGCTCAATTCATGCAACCTTCAGGTTGCAATTCATTGGGGCAGGCTCTTTTGAGCCTGCCCCATAAGGATTACTCGTACAGCTTGCCCATCTTGAGCAGTCTGTCGTACTTCGCCTTAGCGTTGTTGTTTGCCTTCTCGAACAGATCAGCAGCTCTTTCGGG
>JAFTMU010000109.1 GCA_017452215.1 Clostridia bacterium | reverse complement strand
CGTGCTCTACGACTACGGTGTCAACTACGACATGATGCGGGAGCACTATACCAACAGCAAAAGGATCAGTGCCCTGCGCTCGCATCTATACTCCATCATCGGTAAGAATATCAAGCAGGCTTATTTGGAAGAAAATTACGTGCATTTCCATCAGATCTTTCTTGCCAAGTACAAGCACGTTTACGTCACGGATGAAAACGGCGACGTGATCTACTACGATACCGCCAACAACAATTCCGTCTGCTACAAAAAGACCGAGTTCTTCAAGCAGGAGAATGGCAAAACGGTGTACTATACCGACGCAACCTACCAGCACATCTCCTACGACACCGAAAAGGGCGTGCCGTTGGATAAGGTCGCCTCGGACGGCACGGTAATCACCGAGGATCTGACCGAGGAGGAGCTGACGGCATTGGAGGGGCGTGCAGAGCTGCTTTGGGAGAGCCTGCAAGGCGTTGATGCCGACACCTTTGAGGCAATGGTCGCCGCCGAGGGCGAGGACGATTCCGCCAAAGCCTACCTTGACGGCTACTACCTCAAAAACGATATTGATTACTCCTCCTCAGGCGAGGAGTATATGTACCTCGACACCCTGATCGATCGCCTCGACGGCATGAAGGACGGGGACGTTACCCTGGTGGAATCTACCTTCGGCTGGCACGTGGTGATGAAATACGCTCACAGCGATGCAGCCTACGAAAAGCAGGAGAACGAGGTCTGGTTTGAAAGCTTCGAGTCCTCTTTGACGGAAAAGGTCTTTCGTGAGGAGGCTGACGCCTATCTGGGTGCCATCGCAGTGGACGAATCGGCATTGTCAAGCGCTCCGGACATGAAGGCGGTTTTGCCGAATTATTACTATTATTGACTTTTTTTGCAAAATCCTCTTGACAAGCCGCCGCTTTGGTGGTATACTACACTCGTTTCATACACAACCGCATAAAATCGGGGGTGCTGTCCTTGGACGGCTGAGATGGCGTAAGCCGAACCCTTTTACCTGATACGGATAATACCGGCGTAGGGAGATTGATAGATTGCTCGGAGCTTTTCTTCGACAAGAAAATTGACCACACGGAAGATTTCGTGCGGTCAATTTTTATTTTAAAGGAGGAAAAAGCTATGAAACAAACACAAAAAACCGTTCGCCTTACCACCTCAGCCATGATGCTCGCCATCGCCACCGTTCTGGCGGTGATCTGCGGGCTCATGCCCTTTTTGAACCTGCCCTTTGGCGGAGGCTTCACCATTGCAAGCATGCTCCCCATCGTGGTCATCTCCTATATGTACGGCCTGCGTTGGGGACTGTTCTCCTCGGCGGTCTACTCTGCCGTGCAGATCGTGATGAGTCTGATGACAGGACCCAGCGGCACGATCATGGCACTCTTTATGCCCAACTCCGATGATTTCATGGGCTATGCCGCCGCAATCTGGATCCTGATTTTGGACTACGTGGTGGCTTATACGGTATTGGGACTTGGCGGCATCTTCCGCAACCGCATTCAAAATAAGACCCTTGCCCTGACCTTGGGCTCGGTGGTTGCCCTTTCCCTGCGGTATCTGGTACACATCATTTCGGGATATATCTTCTACGGCGCATGGGCAGAGTGGTTCTTCTCCCAAGACGGCTTTGGCTTGGGTGAGATGATGCTGAACACCTTCTCGGGAGAGGCGCTTTCCTGGGTCTATTCCATCGTTTATAACGGACTGTACATGATCCCCGAGATCGTCATTACGGCGCTCGCTGCCATCCTGGTCTCCCGCATTCCCCAGATCAAAAAGGAAACGGTCTGATTCCTTCCTTGCGCAATAAACACAAATCAAGGGGGTGTCTCAAATGCGTTTCGCATTTGGTCGACACCCCCCTGGTTTTTGCTTTGCGGCTTGACGCCGCAATTTTCGTCCATAATTTGACCGTATTTGATCGTGCTTGCAAACGAAAAACGCAAATTCCCGGCACAAAAAAGCCTACCATCGGCTTTTTTGCGCAAGGGGCTGTCTCAAATTTGCAATTTGAGACAGCCCCTTGTTGCATATATTACTTTTTCAGGAAGCACAGACCACCCTCGGGAACGGTAAAGGTGTTGGATACCTTGCCGCTTTCACGGTCGGTCCACTCCTCATTCAGCACAACCGTCTCGTCCTTATCGGAGAGGTTGGAGAGCACCAGGTAGCGCTCATTGCCGGTAAAGAGGCTCATAAATACCTTTTTGGGCAGAGGGCTCTTGTTGATGGTGCTGTCGGTAATGTTCATGTAGCAGACGTTGTTCTCCTCTACCATAGGCTTATAGAGCGCCAGATAGTCGAACCACTTTGCACGGTACTCCTCATTGTCGGGGATACCGGACCAGTCGCTGTAAGAGTAAGGTCCATTGGGATGGGTGCGATCATATTCCGCCATTTGCACATAATAGTTGTAAATACCTGTTTTTTCAAACTTGACGCCGGGAACCGAGTAGATCTTCTCCGCCTGGAAAGGACGTCCGTCGGGACGCAGGGGGAATTGCAGGAATGGGATGCTTTGGGCAAAGAGTCTCTTTATCGCATCATCATTGGTCCAGCGAAGGTCGGGACACGGAATCAGGTAAGGATCAAAGGTTGCGGTTTCAAGCAGCTGATCCAGATCCGAAACACCCTCGCCTACCCACAAATAGTCGTACAGCTTTTCATCGGAGGCGGGACGGCACACGTTGGAATAGTGCATCTTCATGATACCGTTGTTCTCCTTGACGAAGGAGTACATACGGGCGTAGAAATCCTCCTCGTAGGGATCATAGTGAATGTCGCTTTGCACGCAGCTGAGCCGCCCTTGCGCCTTTGCCTCATTGTGGCGCTTTGCAAACTCCTCACATCCCGTATCGTTGTAAATACCGTCAAACTCGTACACATCAAACACCCGCTTCATCTTCTCAAAGAAGTAGGTCGCCCAGGTATCGGATTCGGCGGAGCAGTTCGCATACTCAAAGTGCGCAGAGATCAGATAAGAGCCATAGCGGATAAAATCATCACGGAAATCCGGGTCACGGCGGTCAAAATAGAAGGAGGAGATGTACGGCAGAACCTTGATGCCGAAATCATGGCAGAGCTTGATGAAGTTTTTCAATCCCTTGGGATCGTGAGAGGAATATTTATCGGCACCGTACAGACGGATATGGTCGTTCCATTCCTCGTGGATCTGAATCAGACCAACCCCCTTTTCGGCAAAGCTTTTGATCAGATTATAGTCATACTCGGTGGGCTCGATGGAAAATTTGGCGGGATAGGGCCCCAAATTATAGGTTACCTGCCCGGGGAGATAGTCACGGATACGAACCCGCTTGGCGCAAGCCTTGACGGCGGCGGAAGCGTAT
>JAFTMU010000108.1 GCA_017452215.1 Clostridia bacterium | reverse complement strand
TTGCCGATACGCTATGGATCTGACGCAGAAATGGTCGGTGGACATCACTCCCGTAAAGGACAACCGACGCAACGGTGTTTACGACACCATCGCCATGATGGAAAAATACGATCTGCCCTGGACGGGGATCCTTGCCGAGGGTTGGGGCATCAACCGCAACCGAGATGATCTGAAAGAACTGTGCGATTACGTACACAGCCTTGGAAAGAAGTTTTTGCTCTATATCCCTATGGGGCAGAACGGTACAGGCTCCTACGACGTGAGACAGATCACTCCCGACGGATTTGTCTACGATATCCCCGAGACCGAATCGGGTAGCTTTAATCCCGACAGAGGGGAGGAAGCCGAATATCGCAAATACATTGATATCACCAATCCCTTGGCGATGGAATGGTATTTGGAGGAATATTGGGAAGAGCTGATCACGGAGATCGGCGTTGACGGCGTCAAGGTGGACTTCTGCGAGCAGATGCCCGAGGATTACCCCTACGATTATTACAACGATTACGGTACGAATATTGCCAACAAGGGAACCCACCATTGGTATCCCACGGCGTTTAACGCAATGCTTTATTCGGCGGTGGGCTCCAAGCCCGACGGCGGAATGCTCTACATCCGAGGCGGCGGCATTGGACTCCAACGCTCCCCTTACGTTTGGGGCGGGGACCAGATGAGAGAATACAACAGCCTTCGTTATCAGCTCGTCGGCGCTTTGAGCACGGGAATGTCAGGACTTCCGTACTTCTCCTACGATATGTCGGGATATCAGTACAAAACTCACTTTATCTCTACTGAGGAGCAGATCATGACCGATCCGAGGAGAGACATTGCCTACGAGGCGCAGGTGTTCCTCAGAGGCTTGCAGTATTCTGCATTCACCATCTGTATGCAGATGCACGGACAGGTCAAAAACCCCTTTGATTTTGCTGAATACACGCAGTATTTCGTGAATGGCGAGGAGACCAGACTCTTTTACGATGAATCGGCAAAGAGGACCTACGTTTACGTCGCCCTGGACGGAGACGTGGATAAGGAACAAAAGCCCGTGAGAAAGAATTACCTGATCTATCAGGATGAGGACGGCAAGGATTACGTGGAAAAGAATGGCACAAAGTATTACGTGGAGGCAAGGAAGAACGACGACTACGTTTACGTGACAGACATCTACCGTGCCTATATCAAGCTCCACGAGCTGCTCACTCCCTACATTACCGAGCACGCTGAGATTGCTTCTTCGACGGGGATGCCCGTGATGCGCCACATGGTGCTGCATTGGCAGGATGATGAGAGAGTGTACAGCATCAACGATCAGTATATGTTCGGCGATGCGTTCCTGGTGGCTCCTGTGCTGAACGATCAGTATACCCGTGACATCTATCTGCCCGAGGGGAACTGGTTGGATCTGAATACGGGAGAGACCTACGAGGTAGGGCCCGAGGGCAAGACCCTGACCAACTACGCAGCGTCCATTGCTACGCTTCCTCTGTTCTACAATCAGGATACCGACTCCGAGACGGCAGAGGGATTGATCGATGGCATTCGTGAGATTTTTGATTATCTTCAAAAGATCGAGATCCCCAATACCTGACGCTTGAAAAGCAATACTATATATATAAACAAAGAAAAAAGGAGGACAAAATGAAACTCAAATTGCTTTCAATGCTATTGCTTCTTGCAACGGTGCTCGGTCTTTTCGGATGCGCCGGTGGCGGAGGCGATACCACCCCTACCACCGACGGCGGGGGAGAGACCACGTCGGAAGACGATCTGATCGAGGATCTTCCCTCGGATCTGTTGTTCTTTGCCAAGGACGATGCAACGGAATATCAGATCGTGTATCCGATGAACAACTACACCAGAGAAACGCAGGCAAAGAGCATTGCAGCTGCGATCCTTGACGCAACGGGTGTAGAGATCCCCGTGGTGCATGACTCCAAGCCCGAAAAGGAGAAGGAGATCCTGGTGGGTGACGTGGCACGCTACATCAAAGTGGATGGAAAGACTTCTACCGTTGTAGGCAAGTACTCGCTCACGGGTGTGGATTTCGTCATTGAGATCATTGGCGAAAAGCTGTTCATTTGCGGCGCTACGGATCAAGCGGTAGCCTCAGCGATGGATTACTTTATGAATAAGGTACTCTATCTGAGCATCGCATGGTCGGCAGCGGGTATCAAGAGCGGCCACAAGACCCTTTTCAAGGCGGCGGATGCCACAGGGGCTACCCTGACGGGCTCGGACGAAAACTACCTGTATTTTTCCATGGGCGCAGGCTCTATCATGGAGACCTTCTGCCGCTTGAGCTTTACCGGCAGCAACACCGGTTGGCGGATTCAGACCAAGCACAATGCCTCCGATGATTTTGACGATATGGGTGCGTCTCAGTTCCTCTCGGTCACCTTGAACGAGACCCCTTACACCAATCTGGAAAAGATCACTGTCAAGACCGAGGGCAACAAGACCGTGGTCACTGGAAGCGACGGCAGCCGTGTAGAGATCGATTTCAAGAATTTCAAGATGGACTTCTACACGCCCGGAGACGACGGAGAGCTTTCCGCTACGGTGACAAACATTTCCTCCAATGCGGCGGGAAGCATGATCTCGGGCGCTCTGGAGGATGGAGAGGCGATCTACGGAACGGGTGAGAGATTCAATTCTGTCAACCAAAGAGGAAAGTTCATCGAGCTGTACTCCACGGATAAATGGAGCTCGCCTGTGGGCTGTTACGTTGCGATTCCGATTCTTGCCTCCTCCCGAGGCTCGGGAATCCTGATCAACCGCTTCGAGTATATGACGCTGGATCTTGGTTTCAACAAAAAGGACGAATGGGTCGTATCGGTTACGGAGAGCGAAATGGACTGCTACGTTATGACCACCGAAAAGACCGCAGACGTGATCAAGGGATACAGTGACCTGAGCGGCTATGCAGAGCTGCCCGAGGAATGGACCTACGGCATGATCATCTGCCGCTACGGTCCCGATCTGAAGGGCAAATGGAGCTTTGACGTCAACGACGGATATCCCACCGTGGACGGCAGAGGTCTGGGTGTTTACGACTTCATTGCAAAGATGGAGCAATACGATCTGCCCTGGACGGGAATCCTTGCCGAGGGCTGGGATTACGGTAAGCAGATCCCCCGTTCTCCCTTAAAGGAGCTTTGCGACTACGTGCACAGCCTTGGAAAGAAGTTCATTCTTTACATGGGCTTTGCAGGGGTCAGCGTCTTCCAGGAGGGCTATATCACCGATTATGCCATCAAGCAGCAAAAGACCGACGGAACCACGACCACCGTGCTTCCTGAGGTGGTATTGGGCGGCTTTTCGGGGAACCCCGATAACCCCAACGGCGGCGGACGCACGTATCTTGACGTGACCCACCCCTTGGCGGTGGAGTGGTATTTTGAGGAATATTGGGACAATCTGGCGAACGAGATCGGCGCTGACGGCTGTAAGATCGACTTCTGTGAATTTGTTCCCGAGACCCTGCCTCTGCTCTATTACGATAAGAGCACGCCGACCAACGGATCTCACCACTGGCTCTCCGCTGCGTTCAACTCTATGTTCTGGGATATGATCTCCTCCAAGCCCGATGGCGGTATGTGCTATATCCGTGGCGGCGGACTTGGCTTGCAGAGAGCACCCTACGTTTGGGGCGGTGACCAGATGCGCAACTATGAGAGTCTGCGCTTCCACGTGGTGGGAAGTCTTTCCATGGGAATTTCGGGTCTGCCCTTCTTCTCCTACGATATGTCGGGATACAAGTACTCCAACACCCCCGGAGCAGTGGACGGCTGGTACAATATGCCCTTGTACGATATTGATACCGAGGCAAACACCTTTATCAGAGGCTTGCAGTATACTGCCTTCACCATTTGTATGCAGCAGCACGGACACGTGAGAAACGCCTTCGATTTTGCGGAATACACCCAGTATTTCGTGGAGGGCAAGGAGGTCATTCTGATGTACGGCAACAAGGGTGCTCCCTATATTGAGTTCCCCAGCGCCAAGGTAGGTGCGGCAGGGGAGAAGTACAACGTGACCCTGGAGGGTGACGAGATGTACATCACCAAGGATGACAAGAAATTGAAGGTGGAGGTCAAGAAAAACGACGATTACGTTTACGTGACCGACATTTACCGTGCCTACGTGAAGCTCCACGAGCTCCTTACCCCTTACATTACCGAGTACGCAACCGTTGCCACCGAAACGGGAATGCCCGTGATGCGGCACCTGATCCTGCACTGGCAGGACGATGCGAACGTATACAATATTGATAACCAATATATGTTCGGCGATGCGTTTATGGTGGCTCCTGTGCTCAACGATCAGTATTCCCGTGATATCTACCTGCCCGAGGGCAATTGGTTGGATATGAATACGGGAGATACCTACCGGGTGGGCCCCGAGGGCAAGACCTTGACCGACTATGAGGTCTCTATCGGAACGCTTCCCCTGTTCTACAATCAGGATACCACGTCAGAGACGGCAGAGGGATTGCTTGACGGCATCCGTGAGATCTTTGACTACGTAAAGACCATCGAGCCCTGACGGGGGACGGTGGGAGTACATCACAACCCACGGAAGCAAGGCTTCTGCAATTCAACGACCTTACAAAGGTAAAACTTTTGAAAATACAAACGGAGGAACAAAATCATGAAAAAATTACTCATCGCTATGCTTCTTCTTTTGAGCTTGGTGATCACCATGTCTGCCTGCCAAAACGGCGAGACGGGTGACGGCGGAAACTCGGAGCAGGACACCACAGAGACCGATGCCCCCGCATTTGAAGGGATCGAGACCGAAAAGAGAGGTAGATTTACCTACATCAACAAGGAAAAGTATAAGGATAATCTGGAGATCAAGACCTTGGAAATTCCCGAGGGCGTAACCCACATCGAGGCAAGCGCCTTTGAGGGTTGCATCAACCTCAAAAAACTGGTGCTTCCCACCACCCTCGTGGACTTTGGCGACAATTGCTTCGCAAACTGCGTTTCTCTTGAGCAGATCATTCTGAAATCCAAGATCCTCTCCTTTGGCGTGGATCCCTTTAAGAACTGCCCTGTGACCAAGATCACCATTGCTGACGGTGTCGGTGACGTTGGTGCGTTCTCTTTGGCTGCATTCCCCCTTCTGGAGGATCTGACTATGGGTAAGGGTATGACCGAGATCTCCTCGGGCCTTTACAAGGACTGTGACACGTTGGAAAGCATCACCATTCCCGACACCGTGGTTTCTATCGGCAGCAGCGCCTTCTACGGCTGTGATTCCCTGAAGGAGGTAAAGCTTCCTGCAGGTCTGAAGTCCATCGGTGAGCTTGCATTCTTTGATTGCCACTCCTTGGAGAGCATTACCATCCCTGCAAACGTTGAGACCCTCGGCAAGGACATCTTCTTTGGCTGCACGTCTCTCAAGAGCGTGACCGTTCCCGACAAGGTAAAGACCCTGCCCGAGAACGCATTCAAGAACTGCACCGCTTTGGAGAGTGTTTCCCTCGGTAAGATCGAAACCATCGAGGAGGGCGCATTCAGCGGCTGTACCGCACTCAAATCCGTCGTTCTTCCCTCTACCGTTAAGACCGTTGCAAACGAGCTCTTCAAGGGCTGCACCGCTTTGGAAAGCGCTGATATTTCCGGCTTGACCGTGATCCCCAAGAGAACCTTCTACGGCTGCGTAAAGCTTGACGACGTTAAGGTCGCAGCAAACATCACCTCCGTTGGTATGGAGGCATTCAGAAACACCGCTATTACCACCTTTGCATTCCCCGCAAGCCTTGTTGAGATCGGTGACAGCGCATTCCAGGGCTCCAAGCTTGCAAGCGCTGACATCAAGGGCTTGACCAAGATCGCCGATTACGCATTCAAGGATTGCGAGGCGCTGGCTACCGTGAAGTTCCCCGCAGGTCTTAAGGAGATCGGTATGTACGCATTCTACAACACCGGCATTACCGAGATCACCATTCCCGACGGCGTGACCGAGATCAAGACCAACACCTTTGCAAAGTGCGCAAAGCTCAAGACCGTAGATCTGAACAAGGTCAAGGAGACAGGCTACCGTGCATTTGAGGATTGCAGAGCTTTGGAAAACGTTGACCTTGGCGACCTGACCGTTCTGGGCGCATATACCTTCAACAGATGCTATGCACTCAAGACCATCGATCTTTCCAAGGTGGTTGAGATCCAGAATGACGCCTTCAATTCCTGCACCGCTCTGGCTACTGTCACTCTCAACCAGAACGTTGAGGAGATCGAGGACAGCGCATTCTTCGCTTGCTCCAAGCTGGCAACCGTTAACGGTCTGAGCGGCAAGCTTTCCAAGCTGGAGCTTTACGGCGAGCTGAACGCACATCTTACCAAACTCATTGTTGATAAGATTCCTGCGAACACTCCCGCTCTCCCCAACTACGACGAGATCGTTGACGAATTGAAGCAGTTTGAGGCTGAGTGGGCAGAGCAGAACAAAAAGTGATTTTACGACCGTCATCCTGTGAGCGTGCACAGGGGATCGGAAAAGATCCCCTGCCTCCGCTCCTAACAACCAAATCAATAAGAAAGAGAGACGAAAAATGAAAGCGAAATCATTTTTGAGACTTTTGGCATTGTTGTTGGCGCTCATGATGGTCCTTCCCGTAATGATCGCTTGTGGCGGCGGTGAGACTCCCGATGCAGGGACTACCACCGACGGTAACGGTGACAACAATGATAAACCCGAGGAAAAGAAGAATTACGTGACCTCGGAGGAGATGAAATATCTCTATCTGGCTACAAAGAACATTTCTACCTATTCGATCGCACGCTCGGAAGCAACCATGAACCTGGTCAAATCCACCTGTATGGAGCTTGCGGATGTGATCTTGAATACTACCGGCGCACAGATCCCCATCATTGATTCCTCTGCTACGCAGCTGACGCAGCCCGAGATCATCATCGGTATCAAGGGCACCGTGGGCAGAGAAGAGGGTGAAAAGCTTGCCGAAGACTACAAGATCGGTAAGAGCGATTACGTTATCAAGGTCGTTGGTGATGATCTGATCGTCGTCGGCGGCTCGAGAGAGGCAGTAAAGTCTGCTGTTGACAATCTTCTGTTCCGTGTGTTTTACAGAGATGCAGAAAAGCAGATCTTTGCTATCGAAAAGAATTTTGAATACGTTTACAGAATTGACGCCGAGGAGAACGATCAGGGCGTTACCGTAAACAGACAGGAAAAGAATTATCTGAACTTCTCCCTCAACTACGGCTCCGAGAACGAGGTGTTCGCTCGCCTGAGTTATGCGGGCAATGGCGCATGGAGAGTGCAGACAAAGCTGTATTATTCCGCTCCCTATGACGATCTGGCAGGCGCTTCTCAATTGTTGGATACCGACCTTGAACAAACGGCAATGACCCGTGCAGAGGATCTGACCTATTCCAAGGATGGGGACAACGTTAAGGTGAGCGCTGCAGATGGCAGCTACGCTGTATTGGAGACTAAGGATTTTGCGATCTCCTTCTACTCCAAGAGCGGAAAGCTGACCAAGAGAATCGTTGATATTGATCACGCAAGAGATGAAATGCTGGACTGGGTGATCGGTGTGAGCGTGGAATTGACCGAGGGCGAGGAGATCTTCGGTACGGGTACACGCTTCAATAAGGCAAACCAAAGAGGCAGTGTGCTTGATATTTACACGAAGGCTTGCTGGGATAGCGCTAACGGCTCTAACGTTGCCATTCCCCTCTTTACCAGCTCCACGGGCGCAGGTGTGTTCGTGAACCGCTACGAGCACATGGTTGCCGACATCGGCAAGGCGGATGCAAACGTGCTCAGAATCGATATGACCGACGCTGTCGGTGTGGTGGATTGCTACGTATTTGCTACCGACAAGGTTGCCGAGGCGCTCAACGCTTACGCCTTTGTCAGCGGTTACGTGGATCAACCTGAGGACTGGACCTACGGAATGCTGGTCTGCCGCAAAGAGGAGTTTTCCTCCATCGATGGCATTCAGGAAACCTTGAAGATGATGGAAGCCTACGCTTTGGAGTGGAACGGCATCATTCTTGAGGGCTGGAAGGTCTACAACCGAGAAACGCAGGAGCAATTGAAGATGCTTTGCGACTACGTACACAGCCTTGGCAAGAAAGTAATCTGCTACGTCCACGTGGGTGATTTCCCCGACGATAACGGCGACAAGCAGGACGCATATCTTACCTATTTTGAATGGGATGAGAGCAGAGGAAAGCTGAGCCCCACCGCAGTACAGTTCCTTCCCAACTACGAGGCGCTTCCCAAGGATCCCGACGTTAAGGGCACCAGACGCTCCTATATGGATCTGACCGACGAGGCAGCGGTAGAGTGGTTCTTTGGCGAGTATTGGGAGCAATTGGTGGATGAGATCGGTGTGGACGGTGTCAAGGTCGACCTTGGCGAATTGATGATAGACACCATCGGTCAGCTGGTCTACGACGACGGCAGAGCAACCCAGGGCTCTCACCACTGGTATCCTACCTATTTTGCAAATCTGCTCTATAAGGCAGTGGAGAACAAGGCAGACGGCGGTATGCTGTATATCAGCGGCGGCGGTATCGGCATTCAAAACGCTTCCTACGTTTGGGGCGGCGACCAGACCCGTTATCTGAACCGCTTGAACCGTCAGCTTTGCGCTTTGCTTTCCGCAGGTCTTTCGGGTGTGCCGCTGATGAGCCTTGAATTGGGCGGCAGCGCATACTACGAAAGCAAGAACGGTGTTGTTGACGACATCGATAAGGAAGCAGTGGTATTCCTGCGTGCGCTGGAATTTGGCGCATTCACCGTTTCCATGGAGACGGCAGGCAGCGTGAGACAGGCGTATGACTTCGCAAAGGAAAATGCCGATTACGCTTACGTGACCGATGCTTACCGTGCATACGTCAAGCTGCACGAGTATCTGACGCCTTACATTGACGAGTATACTGCCATCGCTTCTACGAGCGGTGTTCCCGTGGTTCGTCATATGATCATTAACTATCAGGGCGACAAGAACGTTTACGGTCTCAACAATCAATATATGTTCGGTGACGCCTTCCTCGTAGCCCCCGAGCTTGCAGGAAAGGATAACAGAAAGGTCTATTTGCCCGAGGGTGAATGGATGGATCTGAACACGGGCGAGACCATCAAGGTAGGCGCTGCGGGCAAGACCATCACCGTTAAGGATATTTCCATGACGGAGATCCCCGTATACTACAACGTAAAGAGCTCCTCCAAGACTGCCGCAAATCTGATCGACGGCATTCGTGAGATCTTTGATTACCTTAACACTATCGAGATTCCCGATTGATCCCAAAGCCTCTGCCCAAAGGGATTCCCATTGGGCAGAGGAAGTACTGACTTGATTAAAGACAGCAATATTTTACTAAAAGTAATGCAAAGGCACTTTTAACATCTAAATATCAAAAGCCTGTTTACTTGCCTTTCGAAAGGTATAAAAAGCCTCCCTTGTGTAAAGGGAGGTGGCACGCATTAGCGTGACGGAGGGATTGTAAAAGGTTAGATTTTCGCTCAAAACAATCCCTCAGTCGCTTTGCGACAGCTCCGAGTTGCCGTAGGCAAACTCGTGGCGCTTGCGCCTTCACTTCTACACAAGGGAGCCTTGGTTGGTGCAAGCCTATTTGTTTACAAACAGACGGAATTTTGGTTGTTGTCTTTAATTAAAGCATATGAAACACTGCCTATGTTGTACCTTTTCTGAACGTTTTGTTTTTGTCCTCTTTATGACGAAAAAGGGCGATGTCAAAATGCACAAAAACAAAAAGAGCTTTTTGTGAAAAATACAAGATTGACAAAACAAGGCAGTTGAGGTATAATGTAATAGACCATAAGATGCCGAGATAGGCTTGGCATCATGGAAGAGCGGCGGCTTGCCGTTGCTCCAATACCAATAAAGGAGAGAAAAACATGAAAAAAACAATCAGACTGATGTTGTTGCTGTTGGCAATGGTCATGGTCGTTTCTTGCTTCGCTGCTTGTGGCGGCGGACCCGAGAACGGCGGTGAGACCACTACTACCGAAGGCGGCGGCGGAGACGAAAAGCCTCCCAAGGAGTTGTACGACATTCCCGTCATTGAAATGACCGTAAATGACAGCCCCTACGTTTACAAGGGCTATACCAAGGGTAGATCGGCGTGCAATCCCCAGTTCGTTGTTGACGACTTCTTCAGCGATACTCCCGATAAGGATGCGTTGTCTTACGCTGTTTACGACAGAAACAACAAAATCCAAAGCACTTACAAGTGCACCATTATTAACCGTGAGTCTACCTTGGAGAGCACCTTTGATGAAATGAAGGGCTTCTTTGAAAACAACGAGAAGTATGAGGTTGCTGTTCTGGGCGCATACGACCTTTCCTCTTGCGCAGCAAACGGCTTCCTCAGAGATATGAACCGTATCACCACCACGGGCTTTGACCTCACTCACGAGGCATATGACGCCAACGCTATCGAGCAGTTGGATATGGGCGGTACCCTTTACTACGTAAACGGCGCAATGAACGACTCCACTCTGGATAACGCTCCCGCAAACATGTTCAACACCGCTTTGTTTGCAGAGTTTCAGGATGAGTACATTGCAGAGTACGGCCAGGGCTATGCCGATCTTTACAAGATGGTTGAGCTTGGCACTTGGACCGTTGACGCTATGATGAACATGGCTTCTATCACCTGGAACGACGTCAGCGCCTCCGACGGAGACTTGGACTACTCCAAGGGCGATACGTTGGGTTACTTCGGCTATTCTGCCGATACCGTTTACTATTGGTTCGGTTGCGATATGCGCATTGCAAGCAACATTGGCGGCTATCCTTCCTTGGACGGCACCATCAACACCTCTGAAGCAGAATTGGTTTACAACAAGCTGTTCGAGCTGTTCAACAAGCCCCTGAACAACTCCTGGATCTCCAGAGGCGATTCCGGTACCAGACGTGAGAACTTCAACTCCGGTATGGTTATGTTCACCAGCTACGTGCTCAGTGACGTTCGTCACCAGCTGTACCCCGATAACGAGGTTCCTTACGGCATTCTTCCCATCGCTAAGTACAGCGACGGTCAGGATGGCTACAGATCTGTGGTTTACTACCAGACCAACCACGCTCACCTGTGGGCGCTTCCCGAAAAGTGCGTCAGCGACGACTATTCCGCTTTGATGCTTCAGGTTATGGCAGTATGGTCCGATCTGCCCGACTCCACCATGGATGCTTACTACATCAAGACTCTGTACAAGGCAGCTAAGGACGACGGTT
>JAFTMU010000107.1 GCA_017452215.1 Clostridia bacterium | reverse complement strand
GCCTTTGCGCCTGCGGACGATCCGCAATATGCTGTGCTGATCATCGTTGACGAGCCCACCAAGGGAACACTTTACGGAAGCACCGTGGCGGCGCCCTACGTTGGAAACGTGATGGAAACGATCCTGCCGTATCTTGGTGTGGAGGCGGTCTATTCCCAAAAGGAGCTTGAAAAAATGACCGTCAAGATTCCCGATCTTACCTATTACTCGGTCTCGGTTGCAAAAAAGACCTGCAAGAGTCTGGGAATCGATATTGAGATCATGGGAGACGAGGACAGCATCATTTACAGCCAATATCCCGCCGCCGATACGATTGTGGAAAAATCCTCTGCCAAGATATTGGCTTATACCGATAAGGCAGCCGAGGCAGAAACGGTAAAGGTGCCCGACGTTATGGGCATGACTGCGGTGGCGGCAAATCAGACCCTGATCGATGCGGGTTTGAACATCCGCATTCTCGGAACAAAGAATTATTTGAGCGGTACGGGGGCAACGGTGGTTGCCCAATCTCTCCCCAAGGGGACAGAGGTGCCAAGAGGAACGGTGATAGAGGTCACCTTCCTGTATTTGGACGACAGTGATTGATGACAGAGCCTTTCTGTCGGGAAGTTGAAAGAAATTTCGATTTTTTGGAGGAAGGCTATGTACTTAGAGGTGCTTTGCAGATCCGTCGGGATCCTGTGTCCCGAGGAGGTGAAAACGGTGGAGATTCAAGGGATCTCCACCGACTCCCGAACCGTCAGGGCGGGAGACATGTTCGTGTGTATCCGAGGCTTGCATAGCGATGGGCATACTTACATCAGAGAGGCAGTGCAAAAGGGTGCCGCCTGTATTTTGACCGACAGATACGACTTCGGATGGGAAACGGGAAACAGTGTGTTCCTCCGTTGCGGAGATACCCGCCGTGCGGCGGCGTATTTGTACGACGCTTGGTACGGACATCCGTCAAAAAAGCTGAAGATCATCGGTGTTACGGGTACCAACGGAAAAACCAGCGTTACCCACATGATCAAAGGCATTTTAGAAACGGCGATGCTTCGCTGCGGTATTATCGGTACGGTCGGATGCAGTATTACAGGTGGGACGGCGCTCCTTGCAAAAGGTGCGAATCCTCTTGCCAATATGACCACGCCGGACCCGGAGGAGCTTTACTTTCTTCTTAGTGAAATGGTCAAGGCGGGGGTGGAGTACGTGGTGATGGAGGTCTCATCCCATGCTCTTGCTCTTGGAAAGGTTGCCCCCATAGAGTTTGCGGCGGCGATCTTTACCAATCTCACTCCCGAGCATCTGGATTTTCACAAAACCATGGAGGCTTACGCCAAAGCAAAGGAGCTGCTTTTTGAGCAAGCCAAGCTTTCCGTGATCAACATCGATTCACCGTACGGAAAGAGAATGGCAGAGGCTGCTCGTGGGAAAAGTATTCTTTGTACCGCAGAGGATCGGGACGGTGACTACTGCGCCGAGGAGATCAGCTATCGGGGAAGCAATGGGGTAGACTTCCGTCTGCGCTCCCTTTGCACAAGGCTCCGTCTTGCGTGCCCGATTCCCGGAAGCTTTACCGTGATGAACGCCATGCAGGCGGCGATCTGCGCCCTGGAGCTTGGCATCAGCCCTGCGGTGATCAAAATAGCGCTTTCCTCCTCGGTGAGCGTCAGGGGCAGAATGGAGCGGGTCAAGCTTGGACTTGATGCCGAATTCAGCGTTTTTATCGACTATGCCCACACGCCCGATGCCATGGAAAAGCTGCTCAGAACCTCACGGGAGCTGCTAAAACCAAAGGGACAGCTGGTGATCCTGTTCGGCTGCGGCGGAGACAGAGACAGGACCAAGCGTGCCGTGATGGGAGAGATTGCCTCCCGTCTTGCAGACAGAGTGATATTGACCTCGGACAATTGCCGAGGGGAGGATCCACTCAAAATCATTGCCGAAATCGAAGCGGGGATCGCCCCTGACGTCTCTTTCAAGGTAATACCCGATAGAGAGGCGGCGATCCGATACGCCATTATGAACGCCCGTCGGGGAGATCTGATCCTCCTTGCAGGGAAGGGACACGAGGAATATGAGATCAGAGGGAACGAACGCTTTCCCTTTTGCGAGCGAGAGATTGCAAGAGCGGCGTTTTGTGACCGCAGGAGAATGGAGAACGACGAAAAGGACGCAGGAATGGAGCCGAATGTATGAAAATATCTTTTCAATCTCAAAATGCAAAAATTTCGGCATCAGAGCTTGCCTCTCTCTCTCGGGGAATGCTTCGGGAGGATCGGTTGGCTCATATCGAGGTCAGCGGCATATGCACCGACTCTCGGGAAGTCGATGAAAATACAGCCTTTGTTGCCCTCAAGGGCGAACGGGCAGACGGACACGATTATATCGCCTCTGCCATCGGGAACGGTTGCCGATGCGTAGTATGTGAGCACAGCAATGAAGCGGTAGAAGAAGCCGATGCCGCAGCCATTGTGGTGGGGGACAGCGAGCTTGCGCTCTCTTACCTGGCAAACGCCTACAAAAGCACGCTTTCCTGCAAAACGGTTGCCGTTACGGGAAGCGTTGGAAAGACCACGGCAAAGGATATGATCGCTTCGGTCCTCTCACAAAAGAAAAGGACCTTTCATTCGTCGGGAAATTACAACAGTGTGATCGGTATGCCGTTATCGGTTTTGGAAATTCCGAGGGAGACCGAATACGCCGTTTTGGAAATGGGTATGAGTGCCTTTGGAGAGATCGAGCGTATGTCGGTGACCGCAGAGCCCGATATTGCGGTGATCACCAATATCGGTACGTCGCACATGGAGATGCTTGGCAGCAGAGAAAATATTTGCAGAGCAAAGCTGGAGATCCTGTGCGGACTGAAAAACGGCGGATATCTTTTGCTCAACGGCGACGAGCCGCTGCTCTCGGATATCAGCGGAAAGGGATACCGTACATTGTACGTGTCTCTTGGCTGTGACAGCGCTGATTTTTTAGCGCAGAATATTCGCATCCGCTCTCAGGGAACGTATTTTGACGTCCGCTATCGGGGCACGGTTTATTCCGATCTTTTTATACCCGTGATGGGGCGCCACAACGTATACGCAGGGCTCTATGCTTTTGCAGTGGGGTTGCTTGCGGGGCTTACGGCGGAGGAGATCCGCAGCGGCTTGCAGCAATACACCCCGGCGCAGATGCGGCAGAACCGATATACCGTTGGAGATATTACGGTGATTGAGGATTGCTATAATGCCTCGCCCGAGTCCATGAACGCCGCCATCGACGTGTTGTGTGAATACAGCCGTTTGAGCATGGGAAGAAGCGTTGCGGTTCTGGGGGATATGCTGGAGCTGGGTAAGCAAAGCTCCGAATTGCACCGCAGAGTTGGGCTTCATCTGGCGGACTGTGGGGTGGAGCGTCTGTTCGCTCTGGGACACGACGGTGTGCAAATTGCCGTGGGAGCCAGACAGGCGGGCATGAAAAATAACGATATTTATAAGAATTCCAACCGAGAGGACACGGATTGCATTGGAGATGCAATTGTAAAGGAGCTGCGTCCGGGAGACGTGGTCCTGTTTAAAGCCAGCCGAGGCGTGCGCTTGGAGCGCATTATCGACTACATCAAGCAACACTATCAAGACATACGATAAAAAGACAGAGAAAGGATTTGCGCCATGAACGATCTTGCCATAAGCTTTGCCATTGCCACTGTCTCCATTTTCCTTTTGACGGTGCTGGCGGAGCATATTCTCATTCCCATCTTGCGTTCTCACAAGCTGGGGCAGAGGATCCTGGATATTGGCCCCCGTTGGCACAAATCCAAGGAGGGAACGCCTATTATGGGCGGGATCGGCTTCATTCTTGCCGCAATGATCGTGATGGCGGTGTTCTTTATCATCGCAGGGGTGCAGGGGATCGCCTCCGAGTATCTGGGGCTGAGCCTGACTCTTGCCTTTGCTGTGGCAAACGGTGCTATCGGCTTTGTTGACGATTATTGCAAGCTGGTCAAAAAGCAAAACGAGGGCTTGACACGACTGCAAAAGTTGATTTTGCAGATCGCTGTGACGGTGGGATACGTTTGTATCATGATCCACACGGGAAATATGCCAAGCGGTGTGCAGATCCCGTTCACCGAGCTCTATTTTGGGGGAGTTGCCTGGTACGTGCTTGCAG
>JAFTMU010000106.1 GCA_017452215.1 Clostridia bacterium | reverse complement strand
TCTTTTCTTCGCTTTGGGAACCAAAGGAAAAGGTGAGCGCATAGAGCGCAGAGAACAGGAGCAAGATCCCTGCAAGCGTTCCAAGAGAGGAAGGGGCAGAGAGGAGCACGGCGATCCCACCTACCGCAAAGCCCACAGCCGAGGGCAGAGAGGAAAGAGGCGGAGAAAAGGGCGTGGGGGATAACGTCTGCTTGTCCGCCAACACCGAGGCGCCGATTCCCAAGGCACCGCCAAAGAGTGCCAAAAGAGAGGCGATCAGCGGAAGCGGAGAGTGGATAGCAAAATAGTGTCCGCCTTTGTCAAAGGCAAGGTGGATAGCCGCCGCCTGTACTATCGCTGCTCCCAATATCATCACAGCGGCACCAAGCCCCAAAGAAAAAGAGCTTTGCCGCCTTGGGAGCCGCTCCCGTTCTGGCGTTCGCTCTTTTGAATGCGCACCTGTACTTTGACGTTACCGTGGAGATGAACGCTCCCATCAAGGTCACAGCACAAACGGCGCTGTTATTCGCCATGCTCACTTACACCGGGGAGATCCGCTTCCTGCTCGGTCGTGCTATGCCTCGCCTGTATCTTTCCCTTGCCTTTTGCACCCTCGCCGCATCGGCTCTGTGCGCTCTGCCCTTTTCCCTTTCCTATCTCTTGGGATTGACCGATCGCTTGGACTACGCAGGGATTGCGTTCATGCTGGGGCTGATCTCGGTCACCTTGATCGCACGGATCCTTTCCCTGCTTCCCTTAAAGAAAAAGTCCTTTGACGCTCCTTTGGATGCGCCTGAGGAGAATTCCCTTGACTACGCCGAACAGGAGGACAACGAAGCGCTATGAACGCCAACATCCGCATTCAGTGGCTGCACAAAAAGCTGACGATGAAAAGCTACCCCAATGCGCAGCGTCTTGCCGAGCGCTTTGGGATCTCTCACCGTCAAGCCCAAAGAGACTTTGAGTATTTGCGCCGTGAATTGGGCGCTCCCGTGGCTTATGACAACAGCCGCAAGGGCTTTTATTACGAATCCTCTTACGTTCTTCCCGTTCTTCTGACCTCGGACAACGATGATCTTTATGTTTCGGAGGCTTTTAAGGTACAGAGCAACCAGGAGCTTGCCGCAGAGGAATCCATCATTCAGATGCAGATCCCCTTTTCTGCTACGGTGGAGATCAAAAACAAGCTGACTGCTCTGGAATTGAGCAGCTACATCGTGGCAAAGCAGCCTCATGACCGCTACCTTTGTGAATTTCACAGCGTGGAACGGTTTTTGGGTCTTTTGCTCTCTATTGATGCAGATTTTCGTGTGATCGAGCCCTACTGGCTCCGTGAGAAAATTCTGCGCTCTGCCAAGCGTGTGGTGCAGAATAACGAAATGGAATAAAAGAAAAAAGCGTCCCGCATATAGGACGCTTCTTTCAGCCTACTGACAAAATCTGTTACAAAAAGAACAGTTTGTGAAAATGTATAAACTTTTTAGCCGCTTTTTCTTTGCAGAAAAGAGGCGCAAAGAAAAAGCTAACAAAAAGAAACGCCGCAAGGGGAATTTCGCCCGTTGCGACGGGCGAG
>JAFTMU010000105.1 GCA_017452215.1 Clostridia bacterium | reverse complement strand
TTCATCGTGCCAAAATTGAACCCCGAAAGCGTGACCAGCTTTTTTTCTGCCATCATCGGCATGGGCATCAGGGCGTCCACCAGCTTTTGCGCTTCAAAGTCTACGGCATCCAGCTTGATCTCGTTAAAAAAGGAAAAGGTGGGATCGGGAGCGATCGCCTCCCGTGCTTGCCGTAGGGCAAACGCTTTGAGATAGTCCTCGTCGCCAAAAAAGAAATACCCCGAGCGAGGAGCGCTTTTGATCTCTTTTTTAAAATCCGCTTCTTTGAGTAATTCCATGCCATGACCTCCTTCCGCAATTCTTACCTTGATTATATCATGATTTGTTTTTTTCGTCAAGAGCCAAGCGGCAAAACAAACTTTTAAAAATAAAAATGTAAAATTGGGGAAATTTTTTAAAAACCCTTGACAAAATGGAAAGAATCGGTTATAATATAGCGTGTCATTGTGTAAAAAGCGTATTCCAATCTGAAAAAAGGTGAAACGCTTCCGATTTTAAACATAAGGAGGTGCAAACGATGCTCAGAACTTACCAACCGAAAAAGCGTCAGAGAAAAAAGGAGCATGGCTTCAGAAAAAGAATGAAGACTGCTGACGGCAGAAATGTACTCAAGAGAAGACGCGCAAAGGGCAGAAAAAGATTGACCTATTGATCAATCCTCTGCTTTGCAGATTCCAACATAAAACACCGACTGCTGTGAAGCGTACCCCGCCCTCGCCGTCGGCGTTTTTGTTTGCCTGCGGGAGTATCCCGCTTTTTTCAAGAATCGATCATTGACGGAAGCAAGACTTTGAACAAAGGAAAAAACAATGAAGTACACAACCATCAAGGAGCACCATCTCTATAACAAGACCTTTCAAAAAGGGAACCGATATGCGGGAAAATACGTTTCGGTGTTCGTTTTGCGGGATTTTGCCGCAAAGCGACTGCAAAAGGAAAACCCCGAGAAAAAGGCGTATAACCGGTTCGGCGTCGCCGTAACGAAAAAGGCGGGCGGAGCGGTGCAGCGAAATCGCATCAAGCGCATTTTGCGTGCAGGCTACCGTGCCGTGGAGCCCGAATTGAAAACGGGATTTCTGATTGTCCTGAGCCCCCGCATGGGGATCATGGAGGCAAAGTCCACCGACGTGGAAAGAGATCTGCGCCGGGGCTTTGAGAGAATGGATCTGTTCCGAGGCGGGATACGCCCATGAAGCATTTGTGTATTTGGCTGATCCGCTTTTATCAGAGGTATATTTCAAAGCTCAAGGGAGGTCCCACCTGCCGATTCACCCCCACCTGCTCCCAGTACGCCATCGAGGCGTTCCAAAAGAGGGGATTTGTTGTGGGCTTGATTTTGACGTTGGGCAGAATTTTTCGTTGTCAACCCTTTTGCGCTCCGGGCTGGGATCCGGTCCCCGAGCGAGGGCTGCGCAACCCAAGGTTCCGTGCTACCCCCTTGACCAAGTATTTTTATCCTGAGGAATATGGCTTGGAGAAGGATACCGACCAATCACAATGATTCCGCAGCGCCGTGCGGAAAATCAACAACGACGGTGCATTTCCCAATAAAACGAAGGGAGTTTCAAAGCACGCTTTACCACGAATATGCGATGCATATTTCGTGAATAAACATAGTGCAAAATTTTAAAAATGTTTAAACAAAAAAGAAAATTCACAGGCCGCATCACTCTCATTGCGGTCATCGTTCTTCTGCTTGCCACCCTGCTTACAGGCTGCGGCGGCGCTCCTGCCCCCACCCTCAATTTCAACGCCGACCTGATTGCGCAGCGTTGGGATAAGGACTATGAGGACGGCACCCTGGAGCACGGATTGAAGTCCACGGAGCTGAGCGATATGGCAAAAATGTTTGCCGATGCGTTTAGCGGTGGCTTTGATGCAAGAGAGGCGCTGATCGCCGCAAGCCGTGGCTACGACATCACCGCCGAGGATTACGATCCCACTGCCGATTATTCCAAGGATAAGGGCGTTGATCTCAAGGCTGTACAAGCGGTCGTTAAAAAGGCAAACGCCACTGCGGTGGAAAAAGGCTCTGCAAACGCATTCACCGATGCCGATCTGAAGGGTAGAGAATACAAAAACGATAAGGGCGAAACGGTGAAGGAGAAGGGCATTCTCAACCGCTTGACCGAAGCAGACGTCGATACCTTGATCGAGGCATTCAAGACCTCGGTTGTCATCGGTCCCACCGATCTTTGGGGGAATCTTTTGACGGGTGTTGGCGCAGTATTGAACTTCCTGACCAGAACCTTGGGTTTTGGCAACTACGTGCTTGGTATTTGCCTGTTCGCTATCATTATCGAGGTCTTGATGCTTCCTTTTGCCATCAAGCAGCAAAAGAACTCCATCAAGCAGGCAAAGCTCCGCCCCAAGGAAATGGCGATCAAGAACAAGTACAAGGGTCGCAATGACCAACCCACCATGCAAAAGATGCAGGCAGAGATCCAGGAGCTGTATCAGCGTGAGAATTTCAGCCCTTACAGCGGCTGTCTCCCCCTGTTGATCCAGATGCCCATCATCTTTGCGCTCTACTATATCGTAGTGGATCCGTTGCAGTACGTGCTGGCGCAGGGCGCAGGCGTTTCTGCGGCGCTGAGCTCCTTTGCGAGCGCATCTCCCGCAGCGGGAGGTCTGGGTCTTACCCTGAGCTCCACCAACGGAACCATCGAGTTGCTCTCTGCTATCAAGCAGACAGGCGCCGATTGGCTCAGCGAGCTGCAAGGCTTCCAATATTTTTCCAACGGTGACGCTTTGGCAGGCTCTGTGGGCGACGTTGCCAATATGATCCCCGATTTTAACATCGGTCCGATCAACTTCGGTATGATCCCCGGCTTTACTGCCGAATCCTGGATCCTGCTTCTGGTTCCCGTCTTCACCTTCCTTACCTATTTTGCGACCGCAAAGCTCAACCGTAAGTTCATGTACCAATCGGTGGCAAACGAAGGAGCGGATGCACGTCAGATCGCTTGCTCCAACACCATGATGGACGTTACCATGCCCGCTATGTCGGCATTCTTTACCATGGCGGTTCCCTCTGTGATCGGTATCTATTGGGCGTTCCGCAGCTGGGTAGGACTTTTGAAAACCTTTATCATGTCCAAGGTAATGCCTTTGCCTACCTTTACGGAGGAGGATTACAAGGCGGCTGCCCGTGAGATGGCAGGAAAGCAATCCAAAAAGAAGACGGGAAGCGCTTCCTCGGGTAAGGTGCAGGCAAAGCGTTCTCTCCACTATATCGATGACGAGGACTTTGAGGACACACGGGAAAGAGGGCTTGCCCGCCGTGCGGCAATCGAGGAAAAGGAGAGAATGGAACAGGAAGCAAAGGCGCAGAAGACGCCCTTCGCCGCCGCTCCCCTCAAAAAGGAAGAAAAAGACGACAAAAAGAAAAAGAACGAGGCCGTGACCGAGGCTGATGCTTCCGCCGAGGAGCAGTCCAACAGTGTGGATGCGGCACCCGAAGCACAGGAAAACGACAACAACAAGGATGAGGTATAATCGTGAAAAAGGAATTGATTGTAACGGCAAAGACCGTTGATGAAGCAAAGGCCAAGGCTGCCCAGCAGCTGGGCGTTGCATTGGAAGAAATTGAATTTACGGTGTTGGAGGAGGGCAAAAAGGGCTTCCTCGGCATCGGTGCTGTGGACGCAAAGGTTAGCGCCTCTTACACCCTTGGCGGTGCGGACATTGCATTGGAGTTCATTCGCAAGGTGGTTTCCGATATGGAGCTGGATCTCAAAATTGAGAAGAAGGCAGGCTCCAACGACGACATTTTGATCACCGCAGACGGTGAGGGCGCAGGCGCTCTGATCGGTCACCACGGAGAGACCTTGGATGCGCTTCAATATCTTGCCAATCTTGCCGCAAACAAGAAGGTCAAGGGCGAGAAGCGTGACTACGTGAAGATCACTCTCGACATCGAGGGCTACCGTGCAAAGCGTGAGGAATCTTTGCGTGCACTTGCAAGAAATAGAGCCGCAAAGGTGATCAAGTACAAAAAGAGCGTGATGCTGGAGCCCATGAACCCTTACGAGAGACGCATCATTCACTCCGAGGTGCAAAAGGTGGCAGGGGTATCCACCAACTCCATCGGCTCCGAGAACAACCGCCGTGTGGTGATGTTTTTGGACGATACCAAGCGTGACAACTCCGCTCCCGCAATGGAAGAGGAAGAATAATTAAGGGCGCACTCACTACGGTGAGTTTGTCCCGATGGGGGAGCAGGACCTTTTTGGGATTCTTGCTCCCCCAAAATTCTGTTGGAAGGAGAGACGAGTATGATGATTTTGGGAGATACCATTGCGGCGGTCTCCACCCCCAGAGGCAAGGGAGGGGTGGCGCTTTTGCGCATTTCCGGGCCTCGTGCCATCGACGTTGCCGAGCGTGTTTTTGTGCCAAAGAACGGGCGACCGCTTTCTGACGCTTCCTCTCGGGTCGCCGTTTACGGCAGTATCCTTTCGGTGGAGGCAGACGGAACCGGAAGCGAGGTTGATGACGGGATTGCTACCGTCTTTCGTTCTCCCGCCTCCTTTACGGGAGAGGACACGGTGGAGATCGCCTGCCACGGAGGAATTCATTTGACCGAGACGGTGCTGACCTCCATTTTGGCGGCGGGGGCAAGAGGCGCCGAGGCGGGAGAATTTACCCGACG
>JAFTMU010000104.1 GCA_017452215.1 Clostridia bacterium | reverse complement strand
CCAACAAGCTCCGATACACGCATTCCGCAATTTAAAAAGAGAGTGAGTATCGCATAGTCACGGATTCGATATTTGGATTCCTTGTCATTTTCCACCGCCGCAAGCAACCGCATCGCTTCCTCCAAGGAAAGCACCTTGGGCAAGGTCTTTTGCGCCTTGGGGGAATCAATAGCCACCGTGGGATTGTATTCCAGATAGTGCCGCTTGTTCACAAGATATTTGTAAAGAGACCGGATAGCAGAGAGCTTTCTCGCACGGGCAGACCAACGGTTCTCACGCTCGTCCGTTACGTAGGCGAGATAATCGTATAGATCCTCTGCGTGGATCTCTCCAAGCTCCTTCAAGCCGATCCTTGAAACATCCAGCTTTACAAACTCCTCCGAGTGAAACGGGACACCGCTTTCTCTTGCGATCAGATACCGAAAAAAGGTCCGCAGATCAAGCAAATATTCATCAACAGTTTTTTGCGAGCAGCCCTGAATCGAGCGCTTATAGGACGCATATTCCTGGATCAAGGAAGAAAACTCGTCCTTTGAAATAAGGTGTGCCATACTGCCTCCTTTTCCCATGATATCTCTATTATACAGCATATCTTGATATTTTAGTTGATAAATTGTAAATTTTTGAGGGGAAAGGTTGCTTTTCGCTATATATTTCGATATAATAGAGGCAAGCATATCCTGATAAGAGGTACTGTTATGAAAAAATTCTTCGTTGACCATTCCTATGATATGGTAAAAATGTTTCTCAATCAATTTGCCATTGCAATTTTCTGTTTTTCCTTATCCTTGGCGGCGGGAAAGGCAGAAAACATCGCTCTGCGCAATTTTGCCAGCGCTTTTTCCATTCTGTTTTATCTGTTCCTTTTGTACGTCATGACCTGGGACATTGGATACCGTGATAAGATCTCCATCGACGTTGGCAAAAAGAAGCACAATCCATGGAAAGGTGCATTGATCTCGCTTTGCGCCAATTCCGTCAACTTTTTGCTGGCGATCTTTATCACCTTGATGCTTTGCTTTGATATTCCCACACTTGAAAGCATCGGCAGTGTCTCGTCCTTTATCGCACTCCTGATCGAGGGAATGTACACAGGACTCCTTGCCAACAGCGTCGGTGGCGTCACACTGAACGCACTTTGGTTTGTGTATTTCTTGATTCCAATCCCTGCAATCATCGTATGCGGAATTTCCTATAATTTTGGCGCTCATGACGTCAAATTTACCTCTGTATTCAACAAACAGGCATACCCGGAATCCGATCGTGAACCCAAACAAAAAAGAGACTGATATCATGATCGAGCATTTTATCTACGATTTCGACGGCACGATTGTAGATTCCTATCACTTGTTCGTCCGATTCTGTCACGAGATCGCCGAAAATCACAGCATCACCATTCCGTGCGACGACAATACCTTGTACCGTGCGCTCAAAAAGACCGCTTATGACGGATACCTTGTATTAGAGTGTGAGGATCGCCTGGATTACCAAAGCTTTTTGGATGAATTTCATGCCTTGCAGGAAAAATACAGATTTGAATTCCAACCGTTTCCCGAGATTAAGGATCTCTTGCAGCTTGCCGTAGCGCATGGAAAGAAAAACTATATCTACACCCATACAGGAAGCGTGGTGGCAGATATGCTGGAAAACATAGGACTGCTCAGGTATTTTACCTTCATTCTGGATTCCTCCTACGGCTTTCCGCTCAAGCCCGCACCGGATGCCTTGCTGTTCTTCTTAAAAAAGTTCCAATTAGATCCAAAGACCTGTGTCATGATTGGAGACAGACCCTTGGATGCTCATGCAGGAATGAACGCAGGAATGTACGGATGCCTTTGGGATGGCGAATCCTTGTTTACAGATGCAAAGGTAGATTTCTACGCAAAGGAATTATCACAGATCCCAAAATTACTTCAAATGTAAAACATAAAAATATAAAAGCAAAAAAGCTCTTTACAAATCGTAGAGAGCTTTTTTCTTTTTATACCTTTACCGAACCGGACAATTTGTTTTACAAAACGATAAAGTGAAGCCATAAACTTAAACGCAAAGATCAAAGTGAAATATAAAAAAGAACAGAACAACACACCATAAAAAAGCAAATCAAACCTGGAACAAAAAGCAAGAAAAACTTAAAAACACAAAAAACAAGCAAATTAACCCTAAAAGCGCCCCTTTTTACTCCCCCGAGTAATACAAAATTTGCATTTTGTATAGTTGAAACTACATCTTTACATAGCCATCACATCTTTTCACCTGTTCTTTTTTATTAATTTCCCAACACGGGATAGGATAAACCAAAGCACCGCACAACGTTTTTTGTTGTGCGGTGCTTTCAAAATTTATTGAAGCTTTATCAAACCAAGAAAGTAAAAATCAACCAAAGAACGCCAAACACCACGGTAATCAATCCCATCACTATCAGCATTGGAATCAGCATCATTCTCATGCTTTCAAGATAAGTACCTAAAATTTCACGCCACCGTGCTTTTGTCTTTTTCGCAGAAGAATACATCGTGTTCCGAGGAGCTTTCCTGTCCGTTCCTAATGCAGACATATCTACAACCGTAGATCCGTCGTCCACATACACGATCTTCTCTTTTTTCTGCTTCTTCTCGTTTTCTTTACTCATAGCTTTTACTCCAATTATTTTACCTCGTGGCAAGCAACAAAATGCCCTTTGCTAACCTCTCTATATTCGGGAGCGACCTGTTTGCACAATTCCGTTGCATGAGGGCAACGAGTGTGGAATCTGCATCCCTTAGGAGGATTGGCAGGAGACGGGATATCTCCTTTCAAAACCACTCGGTTCATCTTTACGTCAGGATCGGGATTCGGAATTGCCGAGAACAATGCCTTCGTAT
>JAFTMU010000103.1 GCA_017452215.1 Clostridia bacterium | reverse complement strand
GGCGTTCGGTGCCGTTAAAGCCCCACACTGCCTTGATGGTGTGGGGATCCATGTCCATGGTTTCCGCACCGTAGCACCAGCAGGGGGTCACGGTAACCGTGATATCCACGCCCGCACGGCGGAATTTATCGGCGCAAGCGACGGCTTCGCCTACTCTGCCGATGGTGGTGTCGGCGATGATGACCTTGACGGGCTCGCCGTTAGAGTACCGTAAATTTTCGGTAAAGAGCTTGACCACGCTTTTTGCCATGCTCATGGTTTGCTCCTCCAGGGATTCCCGCACCTTCAATACGCCACGGCGGCCGTCGATGGTGGGGCGAATGCCAATGACGGGATATTCGCCGATCAGTCTGCTTTTTGCCATAAAATTACTCCTTTTTTTATTTATTTTTTAGGTTTCCAATTGCATTATAGTATATTTTATGATAAAATACTTGGTGGAATCGGAGACAAAACTATAACGATTTTCACAAAAAAGGAGTTTTTCAATGAAAAAAGAACGTCATTTGGAGGAAAAGCCGCACGGTGTACCGGATTTTCCCATACAGTTTTATCACGTGGACAAGGATTATCCCCGTTATGAAATGCCGCTGCATTGGCACGGTGAATTTGAGGTGATCCGAGTGCTTTCGGGGAGTCTTGGGCTCTATCTGAACAATGAAAAGCATACGCTTCGGGCAGGGGAGATCGGCTTTGTAGGCAGCGGCGTTTTACACAGGGGCGAGCCCTGCGATGCCGTCTATGAGTGCATTGTGTTTGATTTGAATATGCTTTGCAGACACGGCTCGGGGCGCATTACGGGGTACGTGCTGCCGCTTTTTTCAGGCGGAGCGGAGGTGGAGCTTGTGAGCACGGCGAGCGGTACGCTTGCCGATACCGTGAACGCCTTTTTTGACTGTCTTTCGGAGGAGGGACCTTATTTTGAGCTGATGGCGTATGCCAAGGCGGCGGAGATGGTGTATCTTCTCTATACCGAAAACAGAATCAGGATTCGGGAAAAGCACGTCCCTGCGGGGAATCGCAGACAGATGATCGCAGCTCTGGTCGAGTGGATCGAGGAGAATTATACCGAACGGATTACCCTTGCCGATCTTGCGCAAGTCGCCAAAACGAACGAAAAATATCTTTGCCGTTTTTTCAAGGAATACACGGGGAAAAGTCCGATCGATTACGTTAACGGACTGCGGGTAGAGCGTGCGTGCTCAAAGATCGCCGAGGAAAACCGAACGATCACAGAGGCGGCATTTGACAGTGGCTTTAACGACATGAGTTATTTTTGTAAAATATTCAAAAGGTACAAGGGAATGACCCCTCGCAGATATAAAAAAACACTGGAGAGTCATGCCTCGCTGCAAAGGGAGCTGTCCCTTTGACGGTGGCCGAGGAAAGCGTCGATACAGCATATGCAAGCCCAAGAGATTGTGAAAGATGGGAAAAATCTGTCTGTTTTTCCTTAAAAAAACGTAAAAAAGACGAAAAAAAGATGGGGGCGCTCGGTTGACAAATTGACGAAAATATGCTATAATCTATAGTTAATAACAGCGCTAAAAGGAGATATAATATGGCAACCTTTATTAACGATCCTTCTCATACTTTTAACGAGTATCTTTTGATTCCCGGATATTCCTCCTCGGAGTGTATTCCTGCAAACGTCAGCCTCAAGACCCCTCTGGTCAAGTACCGCAAGGGAGAGACGCCTGCGATCATGATGAACATTCCTATGGTTTCTGCTATCATGCAGTCGGTTTCGGGGGACAGGCTCGCCGTTGCGCTTGCAACCGAGGGTGGAGTTTCCTTCATCTATGGCTCTCAAAGCATTGAGGACGAGGCTGCCATGGTCAAGAGAGCGAAGGACTACAAGGCGGGCTTTGTAAAGAGTGATTCCAATCTCTCTCCCAATGCCACCATGGCAGACGTGATCGCATTGAAGGAAAAGACGGGACACTCCACCGTTGCCATTACCGACGACGGAAGCTCTGACGGCAAGCTCCTGGGCATTGTGACGGGCAGAGATTACCGCCCCAGCCGTATGGACCCCGCAACGCCCGTAACCGATTTTATGACTCCTTTTTCCAAGCTGGTTTGCGCCAAGGAGGGAACTACCCTCAAGGAAGCAAACGACATCATTTGGGACAACAAGCTCAATTCGCTTCCCATCAATGACGAGAATGACCATCTTTGCTACATGGTGTTCCGCAAGGACTACGATTCCCACAAGCAGAACCCCAATGAGCTGTTGGACAGAAAGTCCAAGAGATACATCGTTGGTGCAGGTATCAACACCCGTGACTATGCCGAGCGTGTTCCTGCGCTGGTAGAGGCAGGCGTTGACGTGCTTTGCATCGACTCCTCCGAGGGATTTTCCGAGTGGCAAAAGCGCACCATCGAGTGGATCCGCTCCAAGTACGGCGACAGCGTGAAGGTGGGTGCGGGCAACGTGGTAGACGCCGCTGGCTTCCGTTTCCTTGCTGATTGCGGCGCTGACTTTATTAAGGTCGGCATTGGAGGCGGATCGATCTGCATCACCCGTGAGACCAAGGGCATCGGCAGAGGTCAGGCAACGGCGCTGATCGAGGTTTGCGCCGAGAGAGACCGTTATTTTGAGGAGACGGGTGTTTATATTCCCGTATGCTCCGACGGCGGCATCGTACACGATCACCACATTACCTTGGCTTTGGCTATGGGTGCGGATTTCGTGATGCTGGGCAGATATTTTGCTCGCTTCGACGAAAGCCCCTCCAACAAGGTCAGCATTGGCGGTACCTATTACAAGGAATACTGGGGCGAGGGCTCGGCAAGAGCACGCAACTGGCAGAGATATGACCTGGGCGGCGACAAGAAGCTTTCCTTTGAGGAGGGCGTGGATTCCTACGTTCCCTATGCGGGAAGCCTGAAGGACAACGTGGCAATCTCCTTGGCAAAGGTCAAGTCCACCATGTGTAACTGCGGCGCTTTGACCATTCCTGAATTGCAGGAAAAGGCAGTGCTGACGCTGGTTTCCGCTACGAGTATCGTAGAGGGCGGCGCACATGACGTCATTCAGAAGAATAAGGAAATTAAGAATAATTGATGAGAGATATGAAAAACAGCCCCGGATAATCCGAGGCTGTTTTTTCGTTACACAAAAGGGAGCACCGCCGTTTGGCGATGCTCCTTTGCGGTTTGGATCGATTTCTTATTTGGTCATCTTTTCCTGCTTGACCTTTTTATCCACTACATGGCGGGAGGCAAGCTCCTTGTGGATGTCCTCCAGGGAGATGCCTGCCTCGATCATCAGCACCATGACGTGATAGGCAAGGTCGGCGATCTCATAGATCGTCTCCTTTTTATCCTCTGCCTTGGCGGCAATGATGACCTCGGTGCTCTCTTCTCCTACCTTCTTTAAGATCTTATCCAGCCCCTTTTCAAAGAGGTAGGTGGTATAGGAGCCCTCCTTTTTATCGATCTTTCTGCCCTCGATCAGCTTCATGAGTCCTTCGAGGGAGAATTCCTGAAGCTCGTCGCTCTCCCACACGGTGGCTTCAAAGCAGGAATCGCTGCCTGTATGGCAGGCGGGGCCGTCCTTTTCCACCATGACAACCAAAGCGTCCTTGTCGCAATCGGCGGTGATGGAGACGATGTGCTGATAGTTGCCACTGGTCTCGCCCTTGAGCCAGAGTTCCCCTCTGGAACGGCTCCAGAAGCAGGTGAGTCCCTTTTCCATGGAGATCTTTAAGCTTTCCTCGTTCATGTAGGCGAGGGTGAGGACTTTTTTGGAAACGGCGTCCACCACGATGGCGGGGATCAAGCCGTCCTTATCGAATTTTAATTCTTGAATGTTGATCATGATAAACTCCTTTTCAGCGGCGGACAGGGATGTTTGATTCCGCCATTTTTTCTTTCAGGTCATGAATGCTGACCTCTCCAAAGTGGAAGATGGAGGCTGCAAGGCCTGCATCTACACGGGGCAGGGTCCTAAACAGGGTGATGAAATCCTCGATGCGACCCGCACCGCCCGAGGCGATGACGGGAACCGACACGGCATCACAGACTGCTGCGAGCATTTCCAGATCGAAGCCGCCCTTGACACCGTCGGTGTCGATGGAATTGAGGACCACCTCGCCCGCACCCATGCCGACGCATTTTTTGATCCACTCGATCGCCTCCATGCCCGTATTCTCTCTGCCGCCCTTGCTAAACACTCGGAATACGCCGTCTACCCGCTTGACGTCGGCGGAAAGCACCACGCATTGGTCGCCGTATCGCTTTGCCGCCTCGTAAATGAGGGAGGGGTTGCGAATGGCGCCCGAGTTGACGCTGACCTTATCGGCACCGCATTTGAGGACACGGTCAAAGTCCTCTACGGTGTTGATGCCGCCGCCTACGGTCAGAGGAATGAATACGCTTTTTGCGGTCTCGGTAAGAATATCGGTAAAGAGCTTTCTGCCTTCAAAGGAGGCGGTGATGTCGTAAAAGACCAATTCGTCCGCACCGTTGGCGCTGTAAAATTTGGCGAGCTCCACGGGGGAGGAAACGTCGGACAGCCCTTGAAAGTTGACGCCCTTGACGACTCTGCCGTCCTTGACGTCAAGGCAGGGAATGATGCGCTTTGTGATCATTTTGCCACCTCGATCGCCTCTGAGAGCTTGATGGCTCCCGTGTAGTATGCCTTGCCGATGATAGCGCCGTAAAGCTGCATTTCGGAAAGGCGTTTGACGTCCTCCACGGTGCTGACACCGCCCGATGCCACGATCTGCATGGCATAACGCTCTGAGAGAGAGCGGTACAGGGCAAGGTTGGTCCCCATCATGGCGCCGTCCTTGGAGATGTCGGTGCAGATGACGGTTTTTACGCCGATCTGTTGCATATGAGCGAAGAATTCTTCGGCGGTGCGGTCACTTTTTTCGGTCCAGCTTGACGGCAACGTAGCCGTCCTTGAGGTCGGCGCCCACAGCGATCCGCTCCCCGTATTTTTCTACGGCTTCCTTTAAAAACACCTCGTCATTGACGGCGGCGGTGCCCAGGATCACACGGTCGATGCCTGCTGAGAGGTAGCGATCGATGACCTCCATGGAGCGAATGCCTCCGCCGATCTCGCAAAAGAGCCCGGAGGTGTTTTTGATTTTACAAACGGTATCGAAATTCGGGGTGTCGCCACTCTTAGCGCCCTCCAAGTCCACGATGTGAATGAAGCGGGCACCTTGGGCGGCGAAGTCGGCGGCGACGGCACAGGGATCGTCGTTGTAGACGGTCATTTGGGCGTAGTCGCCCTTATAAAGGCGTACCGCCTTGCTGCCGAAAAGGTCGATGGCGGGAAAAATATTCATGCCGTTACCTCCATATCACAAAATGCACGCAGGATAGAGAGCCCCACGTCGCCGCTTTTTTCCGGGTGGAACTGACACCCAAAAACGTTGCCGTTTTGCACGGCGGCGGTCAGGGGAGCGCCGTATTCTCCGTTGGCGATGACGGCGTCCTCGCAGCCATCGGCGTAATAAGAATGAACAAAATAGACGAAATCTCCGTCCTTGACGTATCGGAACAGGGGAGAGGGCTTGGTGAATTGCAGGGCGTTCCAGCCGATGTGGGGGATCTTGAGATCCTTCGGGATCACGTCCCGGATGGGGCGGATCGAGCCCTTAATGAGTCCCAGTCCTTCGTGAATGCCGTCTTCGTAGCTTTTTTCAAACAGCAGCTGCATTCCAAGGCTGATGCCCATGATGGGCTTGCCTTTGTTTGCTTCCTCGATGACGATTCTATCAAGACCCGAGGAGCGGAGCTTTTCGGCGGCGTCTCCAAAGGCGCCCACGCCGGGGAGAATGATGCGGTTGGCGGAGCGGATGACACTCTCATCACTTGTTGCAACGGCTTCGGCACCGATGGCGGCGAAGGAGCTGCAAAGGGAAAAGAGGTTCCCCACGCCGTAATCAACGATTGCGATCATCAGAGTACTCCCTTCGTGGAGGGGATCTCATCACGGGCGGCGGGGTCGATCGCCACGGCTGCCCGCAGGCTTCTGGCTACCGATTTGAAGGAGCCCTCCAGGATGTGGTGGGAATTCTTTCCACAAAGCTGCACGATGTGCAGGGTAGAGAGGCTGTTGCGCACGAATGCCAGCCAGAATTCCTCACCCAGCTCGGTATCAAAGCTGCCTACCTTTTCGGCGGGGATCGAAACGT
The DNA here is from genome assembly GCA_017452215.1 of Clostridia bacterium. Taxonomy (GTDB): domain Bacteria; phylum Bacillota; class Clostridia; order Oscillospirales; family CAG-272; genus UMGS1865. Next base: position 380 of record JAFTMU010000103.1, on the reverse strand, counting down.
CGTAGCCGAGGTAGGATCTGCCCGAGAGATCCACGGCGGAAAGGATCAGGGATTCGTCCATGGGGAGGATCATGCTTCCGTAGCGAACGATGCCACGCTTATTCCCCAAGGCGATCTTGAACGCTTCCCCCAGGGCAATGCCGATGTCCTCTACCGTGTGGTGATCGTCCACCTCCACGTCTCCCTTGCAGGAGAGGGTCAGGTCGAATCTGCCGTGCTTGGCAAACAGAGTGAGCATATGGTCGAGAAAGCCGCAGCCGCTGTTGATCTCGGATGCACCCGTGCCGTCCAGATTCAAGGAGAGGGTAATATCGGTCTCCGCTGTTTTGCGGTGAATGGTTGCTGTTCTCATAGTTTTTCCTCCATAATGGTTCCAATGG
>JAFTMU010000102.1 GCA_017452215.1 Clostridia bacterium | reverse complement strand
GCTGTATCCTGTCAAGGGATTTTCTGCCGAGCAATTTCTCGTCTCGTCCGAGGGGATTCTTTTGTGCGCAGAGGGAATATCCCTCCCAAGCTTTGAGGAGCTTGACGTTGCCTCTATTGGAATTTACCGTATCAACGACGGCGTTGCCATTGCCCTGGCTTCGGAAAAGAAAGTGGTCGATGACGTTCTCACCGCATATCGGGACGGCGCATGGATCGACAGAAATCTGATCTTGGCATCCAACAAAGCCCAGGCGTACGAGTTGCGCTTTGCTGCAGACGGCGCACAAAAGGGACTTTGCTATTCGTTGCGGTATCTTTCTTTTACAGAAAACGTTCTTGTTTACGAGAGCATAGAAAGTGCGGAGGGCTTTGAGAGCTCCTATGCGGGCGTGCCCATGCGGATCGCAGAATTTACGAGTACGGACGAAGCAACGGGAGAGACGGTAACAGAGCTTTGCGCCGAATACAATTTTGGCAAGACGCTGATCTGGGACCCTTACAGAGGCGTTTGTTGTATGGCAGGGGATGCGCTTGCCTCCTGCTTTAAGTGAGGAAACATGACACAGTTGATGATAGAAAAAGAAGAACAGGCAGAGAAGTGCGGCACTCCTCCCCGGGGGCGACGGATCTGCTTTGTCTGCACAGGGAACACCTGTCGCTCCCCCATGGCACAGGCTGTGGCGAACGCCTTGGCAAAGGAGAGACAAGCCGAAGAAAACGCCGCCTTTCCCTTGCCGATTGCGTGTAGCAGAGGCTTGTGGGCGAATGAAAACGAGCCAATCTCTCCCTTGGCGGTACAAGCCTTGGAGGAGGCGGGATTTGAGGGGGGCTCTCCCGATTATCACGCCCATACGGCGCACAATCTTACGGGAGAGGAAGCGGAACGGTTTGATCTTTTGATCGGAATGACGGCATCCCACTGTATGCAATTGACCATGCGCTTTCCCGCTCTTGCACCGAGGATCGTGTGTATGCCTCGGGAGATCCCTGATCCGTTTGGCGGTGATCTTGAGGATTATCGGGCTTGCTTGCAGGAGATCCGAGCGGGGGTTGCCACACTCCTCTTTTTGGGGGATGGAAAATGAAGATCGTAAAAATAGGCGCAGAGCATCTTGGAGCAGTTGCCGAATTGGAAAGGCGCTCCTTTTCCGAGCCTTGGAGCGAGAGGGCACTGTCCCTCTTACTCACCGACGGCGCCTTTGGTGTGGTCTGCATTGCGGAGGATCGTGTGGTAGCTTACGGCGGTGCTCTCCATGCACTTGACGAGGCGCAGATCACCAATATCGCAGTGCATCCCGATAAGCGGCGAATGGGGTATGGAAGAGCGGTGCTGCGGGGCTTGCTCGAGGAAGGAAAGCGCCAAGGCTGCACGCAGTTTTCCTTGGAGGTACGTGTGTCAAATCTTGGAGCTATTGCCTTGTACGAAAGGGAAGGCTTTTTTAGGGCGGGGCTGCGCAAGGGCTTCTACCGAGATCCGAGAGAGGATGCGGCGGTCATGTTGCTGTGTTTGGAAAATAAAGAATAATTTTGAATTAAGGAATCAGTAATGTACATTTTAGGAATGGAAAGCTCCTGCGACGAGACCTCGGCAGCGGTCGTGGAAATGAGCGAGGGGCAGAGAAGAATCTGCTCCAATATCGTGGCGTCTCAGATCGACGTGCACCGTCTGTACGGCGGTGTTGTTCCCGAGATCGCCAGCCGTGCGCATATCGAGGCGATCTCACGCATCACCTATGAGGCGTTGGAGCAAGCGGGCATCGGCATCGGGGACGTGGATGCCGTTGCGGTCACAGCGTTTCCCGGGCTGATCGGCGCTCTCCTGGTAGGAGTCAATTTTGCCAAATCCCTGGCGTATTCCCGTCACATTCCCTTGGTGGCGGTCAACCATATCCACGGACACGTGGCGGCGGCGTATCTTTCCCACCCTGACCTCAAGCCCCCGTTTTTGGCTTTGGTGGTCTCGGGAGGGCATACTTCTATCTACCGTGTGGAAACCGATACCGACTACGTAGAGATCGGTTCTACCAGAGACGATGCGGCAGGGGAGGCATTTGATAAGATCGGCAGAGTCATCGGACTTCCGTATCCCGGAGGAGCGGCCTTGGACCGTCTTGCCTACGAGGGAAACAAAAAAGCGATCTCCCTGCCGTCTCCCGCTTTGCACGGAGAAACGTTGGATTTTTCTTTCAGCGGAATCAAAACTGCGGCGCTCAATTATCTCAACAGTATGCAGCAAAAGGGCGAGGAGATCAACCCCGCTGACGTGGCGGCGTCTTATACCGATAAGATCGTCACCGCCATCACGCAAAAGGCAGAGACAGCCCTTCTGCAAACGGGAATGGACACCTTGGTTCTTGCTGGCGGCGTTGCGGCAAACTCTCACCTGCGAGCTTCCCTGGAAGCTCTTTGCAAGCGTTGGGGCGTTCGCTTGGCGATGCCTGATAGAGCCCTTTGCGGCGACAACGGCGCTATGATCGCAGCGGCAGGATACTTTGAATTTTTAAAGGGAAATCTTGCCAACACCTCTCTCAACGCCTCCGCCTCGGACGACGGACTTTGAGGAGCACAGCACAGGCGTTTTGTCAAGCCTTTTTTGCAAAAAAGATCAAATTCGTCATTTTGAATGAATTTTAAAATCTTATCAAAAATATTTCGATTTTTGAGTTTTCCACAAAGGTTTTCCACAGATTGTTGAAAACTTTTTCAAGGAAGCCGAAATCAGTAAAAGTGCCAAAGAAATCCCTCTAAAAGCAGAATTTTGCTTTATTTCTGTGGATAACTCTGTGGAAATTGTTGAAAAGCTCTCTCTTTTTGGGGTGTGGAAAACTTTTTTCGACAAACAGGAACACAAATCGATGGAGTTCGATTTTGTTCGTCAAAACCAACAAAACGGGCGTTTTCGCCGTGGGGAAAGGATATTGCCATGACAGATCTGGAAAATATTTTGAATCATGAAACCGAAGCCGAGTCGGCAGGCGTCATCGACCGTCCGTTCGTCTCTCCCGCCGTCATTCGGCGCTTGCCGAGATACTTTCGGTATTTGCGGGAGCTGATCAGACAGGGAAAAATGCGCATCAGCTCGGGAGAGCTTTCCGAGATCATGGGCGTGACCGCTTCCCAGATCCGTCAGGATCTGAACTGCTTTGGCGGCTTTGGTCAGCAGGGCTACGGGTATAACGTCAATTATCTGTACGCAAAGATCTCCGAATTGTTGGGAGT
>JAFTMU010000101.1 GCA_017452215.1 Clostridia bacterium | reverse complement strand
AGCGACGGGAGAAAAGTTGTTCTCGCTCCATTTTGCGCTGTGCAGGAATTTACCGATTCCGTAGTAAAGACCGAGCTCACACGAGCCTGTAATCTGCCATTCGTTTTGCGCAGAGCAGATGCGGTAGCTTTCCTCCTTACCGATGGATGCGTCGACTTTCAGCGTTACCGTCATTTCACCGGGGCAAAGCTCGGTGGGTACTCGCTCGGAAATGCGTTCTCTGAGAAGCTTTGCGTGAGATGCAAAGCCATTGTCCTGTATCAAAAGCTTCATTTTTGGTTCTCCTTATATGGGTTTTTCGCTCATTTCCATTATTATACCATAGAAAAGAAATGAAAACCATATCAATTCTTCCCCTTTTTTGATAAAATCCTGCTCGCATGCTTGCTTTGTCGGATTCAACCCCTGCCGAAAATTTGATTCCACCGCAAAAATTTGTTTCTTGAGATCTGCATCAGCTGCTCCTTGGTGATGCGATAGCTCCAATTCCCCTTGGCGGCGCCGGGGGTGTTGAGACGGGTGTCTCTGCCAAAGAGCAGCAGATCCTGCACGGGGAGCATCAAGAGCCGAGCGTGGCTTGTGAACATAGTGCGCAAAACGGCATCGTAGCAAGCGTTCCAATCTCCCTCGTAGCCACAGTATTCCATCAGGCGGGCTTTGATCCCGTCGTCCTGATCCCAAACGTAGCCAAGCAGTGTGTTGTTGTCGTGAGTGCCCGTATACGCCACGCAGTTGAGGTCATAGTTGTGGGGCAGGTGCGGGGAGTTTTCGTCTCCCAGAAACGCAAATTGCAAAACCCGCATGCCGGGATATCCGCTTTTCTCTACCAGCTTTACCACCTCGGGGGTGATGTCGCCAAGATCCTCGGCAATGATCAGCTTGTTTTTGCAGATGGGACGCAACGCACGGATCAGATCCATTCCCGGACCTTTGACCCAAACGCCGTTTTTGGCAGTGGTTTCTCCAAAGGGAATGCTGAAATAAGATTCCAAGCCTCGGAAATGATCGATCCGTACTCCGTCGAACAACTCGGTCATAAAGGACATACGGGTGCGCCACCAAAGAAAGTTGTCCTGCCGCATTCTGTCCCAATCATACAGGGGGTTGCCCCAAAGCTGCCCGTCCTCGGAGAAATAATCGGGCGGAACGCCCGCCACGGCAGTGGGAGCGTTTCTTTCGTCCAACTGAAACAGCTCCTTGTTCGCCCATACGTCCGAGCTGTCGTAGGAAACGTAGATAGGCACGTCACCAATGATAGAGATCCCCTTGCCGTTGGCGTATTTCTTGATGGCGATCCACTGCGTGTATGCCTCGTATTGGGTGAATTGCCATGCAAAGAGCGTGCGCTCATCATAGCATTCGGTCTCCCATTCGTTCCAAGGGCGTCCCCCATTGGCTTCTCTTATTGCCATGTAGAGGCAAAATGCCGCTGTCTCGGGGTGCGAGGCGAGAAAAGCTTCCACAGGAGCCTTATCCCCAACACGGGAGGCGGCAAGGGAAAGCAGAGCAAACCGCTCCTTTCCCAAGCGGTCAAACTCACAGGCGTAGGGCGTTTTTTGCTTTGCCGTGAGCAGATCGGTAGGGGTCAGAAGCCCCTTTGCGCACAGAACGTCAAGGTCGATAAAATTGGGATTGATGCTGAATGCACCAAAGGATTTATAAGGGGAGTTGAATTCATCGGGCAGGCAGAAGGGGAGGACCTGCCAGACCGAAAAATGGCAATCTGCCAAAAAATCGATCCATTCCAGGGCTTCCTTTCCAAAAGCTCCCTCCGAGTATTCTCCCCAAAGAGAAGAAATGTGCATCAGCACGCCGCTTTGCCGTTTCATAAGAGTATTCCTTTCCTCTGCGACAAGAATCATTACTGCTATTATAGCAGAATCCGAGCGTATTTGCAAGTATTGCCGCCCGAAAAAACAAAAACACCCGAGAACGATTGTTCCCGGGCGTTTGGAGCTGGTAATCAGAATCGAACTGATGACCTCGTCATTACCAATGACGTGCTCTACCGACTGAGCCATACCAGCAAATTCACTTGCGACTTTGTTATTATAACAGATTCGCAAGTGTTTGTCAATACTTTTTGAAAAAATATTTTTATTTTTTGTCATTTTTTTGGTTAAACCAAAAAACGGTTCCAATTCCCCGCAAACAGCACCCCAATGGCAAGAAGCAGCAGGGAATACCAAAAGATGTGCGCAACTGCCTTTTTACGCTCGCTCACAAGGATTGCCCGTTCCGGGTGCGCTTCCTCCGCAAGGAGCTCTACCTCGTCGCCCACCTGAAACTCGGAATAGGCGTAATAGTGAAAGATCTGTGCGAAGTATTCCGTCCCCTCAACGGAAAATTTTGCAACGGGGGAGAAAAGAGAGCCCCAACGCAACCGCTTCTTTTCCACCAAGGAGCTCACCGTTCCCGTCAATTCCAGATGGCAGGAGCGTGTGCGGACCAAAAAGAGGATCTCCTTGACGATCAAAAAAACGGTGACGGATAATAAAATTACATTCAAAAGAATGAATAGCCACATGCCGATTCACCTCACAGCTTCAATCTTTCCAATCAAATTATAACACAGACGGGGTCAAATTGCAATACCTGTGGCTTTAAATAAAATGAAATCGCTGCGCAGTGAAATCTGCTAAAGCAGATGAAATCCTCGCAAGCTCGGATGAAATCTTCCGCCTACAGCCTCAGATGAAATTAAATCCACCCATCCGCCGTCGAGGCGGATTTCATCCCACGCAAGTGGGATTTCATCGTGAATACGATTTCTCCCACCCCAAAGGGTGGATTTAGTTGAAAAAGGACACAGAATTGGAAATAATTCTGCGTCCTTTTTCTGGCGTGGCATGAGGGATTCTGAACCCAAATCTGCGCAGTTGGCGAAAAGTCCAAGGTGCTGTGTGTGGCGCAGATTATGGCAAACGCAAGCGTTTGCGGGGCACTTCATCAACAAGATCTCACAAACCAAAAGAACACCGTGTAAAACACGGTGTTCTTTTGGTTGGCGTGGCATGAGGGATTCGAACCCCCGACCTTTTGGTTCGTAGCCAAACACTCTATCCAGCTGAGCTAATGCCACGTGGCTTTTTCGTACTTGGATATTATAACGCATTTGACTGGGTTTGTCAACCCCTTTTTCGAAAAAAAGTTGATTTTTTGGAAAAATATTTTTTGTGTTCAGCTTTTCCTTTTCAGGGGCAGAATTTTTGCAAAGAAGGCCTTCCATTCCTCCCGATCCAAGCGGATGATAGAAATCAGGGAGGTGAGGAACAGTACTACATGTGTCAGGGAAGCGGTATACGCCATGGTAGTAAGATCATAGGTGATCCAGGTTGCGGTGTTGAGCATTGCAAACAAACGAAAGCCGGAGGACTTGCTTTGCACCACGCTGAAGCAAAACAGAATGGCGCCGACAGTACAAAGCAGATCAAGAGGCATGCTGTAAGACAGGAGCGATACCGCGACGTAAACGACGATAAAGAGGGCAGTCAAAGCTTTGGGAAAGGGCTTGTTCTTGCGTTGGAACAAAAAGATCACAAAGGAATGTATCGTGGCAACAATAGAAACTCCCGCGCCGGAAAAGGCACCTAAAAACGCAAAATTGAGACACATGGCAAGGTTGCTGGCTATTTGTAATATGAGAACTCCCACCATGCTTTTGAGCAGCATGCTGGTCATTCCGGTTCCCAAGGCCACAAGGCCTAAAATCTGAGCGGTAATAAAAAACGGATCCACGTATTTGTTCCTCCAAAGAAAAAATCAAGCATGATTATAGCATCAGGGGAACTGTTTGTCAAGTGGTTTTTAAGAAAATTTTTCCTGTATAATATAAGTAACATAAACGAAAAGAGGTGTTAGCGTATGAGGGATGACAAAAAGAAGGTTTACACTCTTGACAGTTGCAGTATTCCAATCCTTGGTATAGACAATGTCGTTTGGCGCGACATCAGATGCATTGACCCAACCCTTACCCTTAACTTGGAAAGGATGCGTTTCAGTACACTGAATCAGCTCACCGTCAATATTGAGTTCGATAAGTCGATTAACCTTGTTGACAGTGGTAGAGACAACCTTCTTCTCTGCCGTTTCACCGGTAATATGGTCAACACAAGGAATCGTATCTCAGACCTGAATGGTTTAGATAGCCTTCTTGCCGAGTGTGGTGAGTACAGTTGTTCCGGCCACAAAGCAAAACATCGGGTTGCTGCTCATAGAGCTGATTCCGGCACTTACACCACCCATTACCATTCCGGAAATAAGTCCGTCCTTTGCCCCTTCAACTGCACCCTTAACGGCACTT
>JAFTMU010000007.1 GCA_017452215.1 Clostridia bacterium | reverse complement strand
TTTTGGGTGGGGCAAAGCAAACCCTCTCCGGCTCCTACGTCGTCGCCGTCTCGCTGCGGCTCGGTCACGCCATGGTTCTTACAACACACTGTGTTGTCATTCACTACCATGGCGCCGCTTCGCTGCCCAAAGGGAGAGGCTTATATTGGTAGGGGCGGTTCACGAACTGCCCGGCCAAGAAAGTGCGTGCTTTTTAAAGCAGGCGGTTCGTGAACCTCCCCTACAAGATTGTCGGTGAAATTTACCTTTCCGCAAAAACCACAGAAAGAAAAATTTTCCCCGAAGGACAAGGAGGTCTGATATGAAATCAAAGAGAATGAGAATGATCACGGTGGCGGTAGCGGCGGTCGTGCTGACGCTTTCGGTTTTGTTGATCTGCGCCTCGGCAGACGCTTGGGACGGGTATTTGTTCGAAGCGGATTTTGAGCAGTTTGACCTTGACGCCCCCTTGTTTGGATTGGAAAGCAGTGAGACCTTTGGAAAATGTAATCAGAATCTGCCCTCGCTTGCAACCTTTGCATCGGACCCCACGGGGACGGAAAATACGGTGATCAAGCTGCCCATGGCGGCGGCAGGGACTACCTCCGACAACTCGGCGCCAATGGATATTCCGACGGAGATCATCAGCGGCGGCGGAAACGTGGACCGCAATATCTCTATGGCGAATCCGAGGCTGCCGTATCAGCTTTACGGCAATGTGGTCTTTGAGGTGTCGTATTACATTCCCGCAGACGCACAAGGCTCGGTGCAATCTCAATTCTATTCCATTACCCATGCCCGGGGCAGTGCGGGTTGGGTGCATCTTTATTATCTGAATCTCAGTGATGCCACGCTGCTTTCCAACGGCGGCAAGATCTCCATGAAAAAGGACGTATGGAACACGGTATCCGTCGTTTTGAATTTGGAAAGCGGTGTTGCGGAGCTTTATTTTAACAACGTGTACGAGCATTCCTTTGATCTCGGCTACGAGGATATCACACTCAAGGCGAATACCTGGATCGTTGCAAAGATCAACAAGGACGGAAGCGGCGATCCCGCTGCATTGCAAAAGGAGCTTTACATCGATAAGGCGCAGATACACGTCCTGCAAAGCGGCGAGATCCAAGTCTACAACCAGCCCAACGATAGCGGCGCTCCTGCGCTGTATTCCACCTTTACCACGGCGATGGGCAGGGAAATGACTGCCTCTGCGGGCAAAAAAATTCTGACCGTGCCCGGTGTGATCCTGCCAGAGGTGCATTATCTGGATGGCTCCATGCACGACGGGCTGATTCGGAACGTTGCGGGGGCTGAATTCCGTTATTCCGACATGGGCGGCATTCGCTTTCTGACCGAGATCAACACTCAAAAATTGGCGGCGCTGGAGGACTTGATCGGTCAAGGTGTTGTCAAGCGGGTGGAGCTTGGTACGCTGATCGTTCCCTTGGACTACGTTCAAAGGGCGGGGGGCTTGACGTTTGAGCGCCTCGGTGATGCAGGGCTTTCCTATCTTGACGTCAAGGTGGAAATGGGCTCTTGGTATGACGGTGATGAGACGGCGCCCGACCCGGGGGAGACTCGGTTGTTTGCGGGGTCGATCTATTCCATCAAGGTAAGCAACCGCAGCCGTGACTTTGCGGCGACAGGGTACGTGCGTCTGCTTTTGACGGACGGCACAAGGATCCATCTTTATGCCGACGGCGACCCTTGCTCAGAGAGTGTACAGGCGCTTGCCATCAAGGAAGCCTCCGACACGGTGGTTTACGATTCTCTTTCTCCGATCGAAAGGGAGCTTTTGGAGCATTACTGTGAGGGGAAACGGGCGTTTGACCTGGATTCTCCTGTGATCAAGGGGGCGTATTGCTCTGTATATGAATTCTTCTTCCAAACAGGGGAGGGCGTTTCCTGCCGATTGACCTACGACGGCAACGACGGCTGGCGCTTGCAGGCGGTAAAGCCCAAGGAGGAAGCGCATCCTTACGATGATTTTGACGATATGGGAGCGGGGCAGACCCTGGCGATGTATCTGGGAGAGCCTCACGACGACGTGACGGTGCCTCTTGACGTGAGTGTTGCGGACGGCAAGCTGCTGATCAAGGCACGGGGAAGCGACAGCTACGTGACCTTGGAATACCGTTTGGTCTTTCATATCCGCTTCCACTCCGGGGACGGCACGGTGCGTGCCAATCTGTCGGGTATTTCGGCAGACGAAGGATCGGTAACCTTGACGGGGTATCTGACTGAGCGTGAGGGCGTCTTTGGCGGCGGACAAAAATTTGACAGCATCAATCAACGGGGCAAACGGATCAGCCTTTACACCTACGATGCCTATAACACCGACGGGGGCAAGGGTTCTTACGTTGCCATTCCGCTGTTTTTGACCACACGAGGAGCGGGGATCTTTGTGAACCGCTACGAGGGAATGACGGCGGATCTTGGCAAGACCCAATCCAATCAGTGGCAGATCTGTATTGACAACGATCTGATGGATTGCTATTTCTACGCTACGGGAAAGATGACCGACGTGCTTGGGCGCTACACCGATCTGACGGGGGCGACCGCTCTGCCCGAGGAATGGGCGCAGGGCGTGATGATCTGCCGTTACAGTCCCGATCTGCAATCGGTGGAGGGGCACGGGGTGGAGTATTCCTCCTTAGAGGAGATTCCGCTTTACGAGGAGCTTTATATTGACAAGGCGTTGTCACAGCCTGCCACGGCGGTGGAAAAGTGGCTCAACAATACCTATCTTTATCACGGCAATGGGGCGAAGTACCGCTACCACGATGGCATCTTTTACCGCATTTACGCCAAGGGACATCCTGCGGGCTACGGCGTCAGAGACGTGGTGGAAAATCTCATTGCGGCAGGCATGAGACCCACTGCCGTGATCATGGAGGGGGCTAATATCGGCAACGTGACCAACGGAAGTGTCACGGCGAATGAGAACTTTAAAAAATTAAAGGGAATGATCGATTGGCTTCATGAGCGAGACATCAAGGCGATGTTCTATATGGGTGTTGCCGGGTGTAGCTATGAGATGCCCGGATGGCGTGAGGAATACATGGCGCACGCATACGTGACCACCTATGACGAGAGCGGTAACGTTTTGGACGTGACTTGGACGAAGCATATCCCCAGATGCGATTATAGGGACAATCCCGACGCTCTGGGCTCGAACACGCAGCAGTATATCGATATCACCAACCCCGAGGCGGTGGATTGGTATATGAACACCGCATGGCATTATTTGATCGAGCTTGGTGTGGACGGGGTGAAGATCGATTTCTGTGAGACTATGCCCAATGAGGGCTTTGATGCCACGGGGCGGACGTATATCGAATACGATCTTTACGACGAGACGATCATCCCTCCCGATGAGATCCATCATGCGTATTCTACTTATTTCATTTCCATGTTCTACAAGAAAATGAACGAGATGAAGGAGGCGCTTGGCATGGAGGGCGGCTTTACCGTGCTTTCCCGTGGCGGCGGCATTGGCTCTCAACGCAACCCTTATATGTGGGCAGGGGATCAGTACAGAAACTTTTCCAATATGAAAAAGCAGCTCTCTGCGATCCTTTCCTCGGGAATGTCGGGAATTCCCTTTATGACCACCGATATGGCGGGCTATGTCTACGGCACCAACGGCGGTTATTGGGGAGGTAACGACAGCGGCAGCGCACTTGTGACCGAGGGGTCAAGGGAGAATCTTCGCAACAATCCCGCAGCGGTGGCAAGATATGAGAGCGAGATCTACATCCGCTCGATCCAATATACGGCGTTTACCACCAACATTCAGACCCATGGTGAGGTGCGTCAGCCCTATCAGATGACAGAGCAGGCGAAAGAGATCATTGCGGCGTACGTTACGCTTCATGAAAAGCTCCTGCCTTACTTCCAAAAGCTCTCCGCTCTGGCGGCAGAGACAGGTATTCCCGTGGCACGGCATCTGGTATTACAGTATCAGGACGACAAAAACGTATACGGGATTGAGGACGAGTTTATGCTCGGCGACGGCGTTCTGGTGGCTCCGATTCTGGAATGGTCGGGCACCTATTACCGCACGGAGACCGAGATCACCAAGCGTTCCTCAAGAGCAGTCTATCTGCCTCGGGGAAATTGGGTGGATCTGAACAGCGGAGCGGTATATTCCCTAAAGGAGGGAACGTGGATTAGCACAACGGTCACCATCGAGCAGATCCCCGTATTTCTGAACCTTGACAGCGAGGATGCTCTGATGCTCGGTGAGATCTTTAACAGTGACTTTTGGCAAGCGCTCAACGGGGGCAACAGGATCTCCGTTGAGACAGAATGATCCTTTGAAAGGAGAATTTTGAGATGAAAAGAAACAAAAACAGGGGCGTGCTGCGGGTTGCGGGAGTGACGGGACTACTCCTTTTGCTCTCCTTGGCGGTGCTTGCTATATTCTCCACCTCGGCGCAGGAGGACGTTTCCTACGTCTATGATGCGGACTTTGAGGAATACGCTATCGGAGACAGGGTGCTTGGCAAGGAGGGCAACGGGGAGTTTGTCAAGATCAATCAAGCGGCTCCCTCTCTGGCGATCTTTGACCGTGCGCCCGACGATCCCGAAAACACGGTGATCCGTTTTGACATGGCGCCCGGGGAGGGCCTTGACGCCGAGATTGGATATGATTACCTTTGCACGGGTGTAGGCTCGGTCAAGCCCATCACGTGGGATGACGGAAATAAAAAATACGGCACCTGCGATCTGGGACAGGTGTGCAGCCTTGACGGAGGCAGGACCTGCTTTCTGAATCGGGATTCCTCCAGGATGTATCGGATCTTTTCCAAAAAGGGAAGCTATGAGATGCAGATGGGCGGTGTTCACATCGACCGCAATCTTGGCATTGCCAACCCCCAGCAGGTGGGAGGAACGGTGGTTTTGGAAACCTCGGTCTATATTCCTAAGGGGGCTGCGGGCTACGTACAGGCGCAGACCGTGGGGGCTAAGGGATGGAAGGCAGACGGTACCTTCGGAAGCCTTGGCTTCCGCTCCCTGTATACCTTGGAGCTGGATTATGCTACTTTGAGCAATTCCTATGCCAAGGATAACCAAAACTACAAGTCGTACACCATACAAAAGGAGACGTGGAACACCATTTCCGTGGTTTTTGATCTGGACACGGGTGTGCTCCGCTATTACGTGAACAATATTTTCGCATTTGAGGACGACACCATTTATACGGCTTTTGCGGGAGAGGGGCGTTCTATGACCCTGTCGGCAAACTGCTGGGTGATCGCAAAGGTTCCACGTGACGGCAGCGGCAACATGGAAAAGCTGCGGGGATGCTGCTATTTGGACCGTGTGCGGATGCACGCTTTGGTTGACGGAGAAATTGTTGATCTTTCCGAAATCTACGGTGAACAGGAGCTGCTGGGCGTCTCCTATACCACTGTGATGGGGGAGCGGATCTTTGCTGCTCCCTCGGACGAGATCCTTGCCGTTCCCGGGGAGATCTATCTTGAAGCGGCGGAATTGACCGAGGCGTCGGCGGAGGTGATCGCTCCCACGGCAGCTCCCGAGCTCTACCTCAGAGGCACGGGCGGTATTCGCTTTGTTACTCAAGTCAACACGGAGAAGCTCAACGCCATGCTGGCGCTGGAAAAGGAGGGGTGGGTCAAGGACGTACAGATCGGTACCCTGATCGTCCCCAAGGATTACCTTTCCACCGCCCCGGCGCTGACCCATGAGGCGCTGACTGCCAAGGGGCTTCCGCTTCTGGACGTGGAGGCTGTGGCAGGGCAATGGAACGGGGACACAAGTGCGACTCCCGACGAGGGCTTTGACGCTTTGTTCTCCGGCTCGATCCTGAATCTTAAAAAGGACAACCGTGCCCGTGAATTTATCGGCGTGGGGTACGTTCGCTTCCGCCTTTTGGATGGCACGGAAAGATATCTTTACAGCTACGCTCTCGGCTCGGACAATGAGGAAACGTATGCCGACAGCATCAAGCAGCTCTGCGTGAATGCCCTTGCCGATGCCGATTGGATTGCTGCCCTGCCTTCCTCTGCCGTCAAGCTTTTGGAAAGCTACGGAGAGGGCGCAAGAGCGATAGAGACAGAGGGGGGAGAGATCCAAAACGTCTGTATGACGGGTGGGGAATTCTTCTTCCAAACTGCCAACGGCGTCTCTTGCCGCTTGACCTTTGGGGCGGGAGACGGCTGGCGCTTACAGGCGATCAAGCCGCAAAATGCCTCCAAGCCTTACAGTGAGTTCTCCAACGGGGGAGCGGGGCAGGCGTTGGCGATCTATCTCGGAGAGAGCTGTGACGAAACTCTGCGTACTCTTACGGTACGTAGCGAGGGGGGAGCGCTGTATCTTAGCGCCGAAGGAGACGAGGGATACGTGTTGATCTCGTATCGGGACGCATTTGCTATGAAATTCTACTCCGCCGACGGGACGGAGCGAGCGTTGGTGGATCGGATTCTTTCGGACGGCAAGACCGTGACGCTGGGCGGTACTCTTTCTGAGAAGGAAGGCGTCTATGGCGGCGGTCACCGCTTTGACACCGTGAACAAGCGGGGGTCCTTGATGAATCTTTACATCTATCATGCCTACGATACCGACGGCGGCGTGGGAACCTCGGTGGTGCTTCCTCTGTTTACCACCACCCGTGGAGCGGGACTGTATATCAACCGCTATGAGGAGATCAACATCGGCTTTGATAAGACCACATCGGGCGCCGATGCCCCCAACCGCTGGGAGATGACCTTGAAAAACGATCTTCTGGATTGCTATTTCTGGGCAACGGGAAATATGAGCGATCCCTTGGCAGGGTACAGCGCCATTGCGGGCGCAGCTGCTTTGCCCGAGGAATGGGCGCAGGGACTTCTCGTGTGCCGCTACGCTCCCGATTTTTATACTCTGGAAACGGGAACGCTGACCTATGCGTCTCTCTACGATATTCCCAATTACGTCACCCTTTATGCCGACCAATATGCCAAGCAGCCTGCCGCCACCAAGGTGGGTGAGTGGAGCGACGGAGCGTATCTCTTTAACGGATCGGGAACCAGACAGTACCGATACGACGGAAAGAACGGTGTGTTCGTTCGCATCAGTCCCAAGGGCTGCCCCGGCGGCTACGGGGTCAAGGAGGTGGTCAGCCGCATGATCGAGGCGGGGATGACGCCTACGGGTGTGATTTTAGAGCCTACCTCGATTGCTGATATCACCGACGGGTCCCTTGAAGCTTTGGAGCACAGAAAAAATCTCATCAAGATTCTGGAGTGGCTCCACGGCGGAAACGAATACGGGCTTGACATCAGAGCGATGGGATACATCTGCATTGGCGGTATGTCCTTCTGTATGGACGGCTACAAGCCCGAATACTACGTGCACGCCTCGGTGGACACGTACGATCTTTCGGGAAATCTGATCGGTCATACCTATACCAAGGACATTCCCAAGAGCGCTTATACCGATAACCCCGATGCCATTTCCTCGGATACCCAGAGCTATCTGGATATCACAAATCCCGAAGCGGTAGAGTGGTACATGGAGCACGTTTGGGGAGAGCTTTTGGAGCTGGGACTGGACGGAGCCAAGATCGACTTTTGTGAAGCAATGCCCGACGAGGGTCAGGTGAAGGTCTACGACAAGTACGGCAAGGTAACGGGCACGCAGGTCATCCGGTACGATTGGTACGACAGTCGTATTTTTGAATCGGACACCGTTCACCAGGGCTATCCTTCCTATTTCACCTCTCTGTTCTTCAAGGAGATGAATCGTTTGAAGGAGGAAAAGGGAATTGACGACGGATTCATCGTCTTTACCCGAGGCAGCGGCATCGGTGCGCAACGCAACCCTTATTATTGGACGGGAGACCAGATGCGGGAGTTTTCCAAGATCCGCATGCAGCTGGTTGCCGTGATCAACTCGGGAATCTCGGGTATGCCCTTTATGTCCTACGACATGGCGGGCTACGCCTACGGCTATTGGGGCGGTTACTATACCGTGGATATGCCCGAATTGAACTGCATTCTCACCGATCGGGAGCACGTTCGTGCGTATGAGAGCGAATTGTTCATTAAGGCGATCGAATACTCTGCGTTCACTACCAACATTCAAACTCACGGCGACGTGCGCAATTCCTACGAATTGACCAAGCAGGCGCAACGGATCTCCGCTCTTTACACCCGTCTGCACCAGGAGCTTTTACCGTATATTCAAAAGCTTTCTCTGACGGCAACCGAGACGGGGCTTCCTCCCGTGAGAGCCATGGTGCTGGAATATCCCGAGGACGAAAACGTCTATGACATCAAGAATCAGTTCCTTTTGGGCGACGGACTTCTGGTGGCGCCCATGCTGGAATGGTCGGGCGTGGATTATCGGGAGAGCGATTATTCCAACGAAAAGGGAATTGAGGTCTGGGATTCCAGAAAAGTTTACCTTCCTGCGGGAAATTGGCTTGACCTTTTGACAAATAAGGTGTATAATATAAGCGAAGGAATGACGATCACCCCATCGGTGACTATCGATCACATTCCCGTATATCTCAATTTGGATTCTCCCGATGCCGAAATACTGAAAGAGATCTTTGAGGGAGAGACTTGGAGTGCCATTAAAGAGGGAACGGATTTTCCGTTTGAGGAGGAGAACGGTCCCGGCGACAAGGAAGAGGATCCCTTTGATTCGGATATCTTCGCCACCGAGTGAGAAAAGCACAGAGATCTTACCGAAATGTATATCCCTGCGGCGATTGCCGCAGGGGGTAGGAAAGGAGAAAAAATATGAAGCTTTCGTATGCAACCCCCGACGTGGACGTGGTAGAGGTCAATAACGTAGATCTGCTTTCTGCCTCGGGCGACGAGGAAATGTGGTCTCCTTGGGTCTGATTTTGTTGTCCAAGGAGCTCCATCTGTAGGATGTTCCCATTTCTTTGGAAAATCTGACAGCCTTATTGGAACTTGTGACTAAATCAACAGCTTTATTTTATTGCAATGTGACAAAAAATGTTTTGGAGAGGATTTTTTGCTTGACAAATCCATCCAAAACGAGTATAATAAAATTGTATTGAGAGGATTCTCAAAAAAATACATCCAAAAGGAGCAAAAAGTATTATGAAAAACGTATGGAAAAAGTATTTGATGGTGCTTCTCGCTTTCTGCCTCGTGATTGCTATTGCAGCGTGCGGCAACCCCGAAGAGGGCGGCGAGACCACGACTACCTCCGGTGAAGAGGTTTCTACGCCCAAAGACGATGAGTCCAGCACTCCCGACGATGACGAGTCCAGCACCCCCGAAGACGACGAGTCCAGCACCCCCGACGATGATGAGTCCAGCACCCCCGAGGAAACCGAGACCACCACTCCCGAGGAAGAGCACACCTTCGGCCCCGGCGATCCCGATAAGGACCCCGGTAAGGACGATATTTTCCCTGCAGCATAATTATTGATATTCAAAAGCCCTCACCAATTCTGGGTGAGGGCTTTATTGATCAAGGAGAGAGTATGAAACGAATTGTTTGCTATTTATTACTTGCGGCAATGCTCTGCTCGTTAGCGGCGTGCACCACTCCGTCCTTGGAGGGGGAGACAACCACCGAGGGCGACGAGAGCACGACCACCGAAGAAATCACCACGACCACCCCCCGGGAAGAAGAAAGCTCGACAGAGCCCGAGGAAGAGGAGCTGGACCCTGTGCTTTTGGGAATGTGCGAGGATCTGCAAGGGCTTGACGTATTGGTGCTGGGAGACAGCCAGATGGCAGGCGCCAGAGACGTGGAAAACCAGTGGTGCAATCTGCTGGGCAGGAAATGCGGATGGAATCTGACCAATCTCGGTGTCAGCGGCATGACTGTGTCTCTCACCGACAAGAATTACACCGAGGAAGGTAAGCTTCACAAGGATTCTATGTATGAAAATCTGTTCCTGAAGCGCCAGCAGAGCGTGTACTATTGGGGCAGTAAAAAGTTTACCTATTTTGATTGCGGAACCATTTCGGGCAAGGCGGAGGACCTGGACTTGATCCTTTTGCAGGGTGGAAACAATGATTTCGGTCCCGATATTGCCGCCCCTCTGGGTCAGTGGGGAGAAAAGCGCCCCGATACCTTTATGGGGGCGTGGCAGCTGATCGTAGATCGATTGATGGAGGAGTATCCCAATGCCTTGATCATCTTTATTCCTCCCTTTGAATACGGCGAGGACGAACGCACTCGGTACACACGAAATATCGAGACGATGTACGAGGAGTATCAAAAGGACGAAGCCTACGCCGACCGCATCTACTATATTGATGCGGGAGTCCCCGAGGTCTCGGGTGTATATATCACCGACTACTTTTGGAGAGAGGAGCATTCCTACGATGCCTTCCACCTCAAAGCAAGCGGAATGCGCATCATGGCGTATAGCCTGCTTCCTTATATCTGGGAGATCGTTACAGGTGGGAATGCCGACAGTGTGCAATGAGCGTTGCTGCAAAAAGCAATGACATTATTGCTATATTCGAAGAAGACTTTTTAACAGAATCTCAAAAGGAGACAAAACCATGATTTTGAAAATGCGCAAGGAATTGCAGAATTTGAACGTATTGGTGCTTGGTGACAGCCAGATGGCAGGGGCGAGAGACGTGCCCAACCAATGGTGCAACCTGCTGGGTAAGGAGTGCGCATGGAACATGACCAACCTGGGCGTCAGCGGAATGACGGTGTCTCTCACCGACAAGAACTACAATGAGGACGGAAGCCTGCACAAGGAATCCATGTACGAATGTTTGTTCTTGCTGCGTGAGGAAAGCGAATATTATTGGGGCAGCGAAAAGGATTCGTATTTTTCTTGCGGAGATATTTCGGGTAAGGGTGAGGACGTGGACGTGATCCTCTTACAGGGCGGAAACAACGATTTCGGTCCCGATATTGCCGCTCCTCTGGGAAAATGGGGAGAGAAGCGCTCCGACACCTTTATGGGAGCGTGGCAGATGGTGGTGGACCGTGTGATGGAGGAGTATCCCAACGCTATCATTATCTTCATTCCTCCCTTTGAGTATGGCGAGAACGAGCGCACCTGGTATACTCGCAACGTCAAAACCATGTACGAGGAATATCAAAAGGACAAAGACTACGCCGATCGCATCTACTATATCGATGCGGGAGTTCCCGAGGTATCGGGCGTGCATATTCTGGATGATGCCTGGAGGGAGGAGCATTCCTACGATTCCTTCCACCTCAAGGCAAGCGGAATGCGCATCATGGCGGATCAACTGCTTCCTTACATTTGGGAGATTGTAAGGAATCTGAAAAAGTAATCCAAAAAAAATAAAATAAAGGGAGAAAGAGAAATGAAAAACAAAACGAAACTGACCGTGCGCTTGTTGGCGCTGCTGTTGGCGGTATTGACGGTACTGCCCATGTCCTGGTTTTCGGTGGCCGCTGCAACGACGCTTTCCTTTGGGAAGCAGAACTTTGAGTCCTTGACTACGGATAAGGCGCTGACCACGGCTGACGGCTTTGCCGCAGTTCCTGTGTATTCCTCAGCAAAGCAGGAATCCAACGGACAAAACAAATACGCACACATTCCCTTCGTTGGCGGTGAGGCGCCTTCTAACACCTCCAACTGGGACAAGAGCTTGCAGGTCAACCACCAAGAGATCAAAGCAGGGACGAATTTTACCATTGAGATCTCTTACCGTCCTCACTATGGCGGAAGCGGTGCGCCTACCTTGGAGGCGCAGTTTCTGAGATACGGCTTTACTGACAACGGCACCCCGTATGAGGGGATCTTCTTCAATCTGTTCACCATCGACGTCAAGAGCGGTGTGCTCACCAGCGCAGGAACGCTTGTCCAGGGGGCAGAGGGAATGATCCTTGACGAGTGGAACACGGTCAAGGTGATCTTCCAATCCACCGAGGGTAGACTTGAGATCTACGTGAACAACAAATTGTATTCGGTCAAGGAAAATTTCAGAGGTGTGGACTCCTCTTGGGAAGCGCACACAAACGTGAAGGATATCTCGGTACACGAGAACATGCTGATCGTTGGAAAGTGCAACAAAAACAAAGGTGCGTATACTGCTACCGAGGGAGCGGATACCAGCTACGTGGATGTGGATAACGTAAAGATCTACGAAACCCCCGATTACGAGG
>JAFTMU010000100.1 GCA_017452215.1 Clostridia bacterium | reverse complement strand
CGTAACAACACATGTATCCTTTACTTTAAAGGCTTTATGCTGAACAGTAATAATCGCAAAGCCTTCGCCGACAGCAACCATAGAACCATTGTCAGTAATCTCTATCACATCTGGGTTACTACTGGTGCATTGAAAATGAACGTCACTCGTCCACATGGCGTCAATTGGTGTCGGGATTATTGAAAAACCAACAGTGGCATTAACTTCAACCCATTCGGGAACCAACGCTGTAAAGCTTGTAAGCGGTACAAACATATCCAGGTTCACCGGATACCAAACCGTCTCGTGATAATCACTATCAAACGAAACGCTCGTATCAATCGTACGAGGATCAACCATTGATACTGTGCTCAAAGAACCACAAATAACCTTTCCCGTTGCCACGTTTTGAATGATAACACCACCGTCTGCTCCACTCAAGGTTCTCCACAGATACTCCGTGTTCGTTAATGATTCAGGCGCTTCAGTAAATGTTACAGGAGATGAGGTAGAAGCAGAAGAATGAAGAAATAGGTTTGGGTTGCTACCCATCTTAATAAAATATTTTCCGTCTCCTCGATAGACAAACTGCAATATGGAATCGTCAACGTAAGAATTACTAACACTCAAAACATTATTGCTTGGAATAGCCTTCAAAAATATATCTGTCGTTACATTTCTCAGATAAAAATACCCGCCGTTTTCTCGATCAACCGTATAATAAAGCGAATAAGAGGTATGCTCTGCGGAGCGGATCTTTCTTGCGGTAGTACCGTTGCTTTTCAGAACAAACCCGTTGGCAGGGTTTTCATAATCATTTGTGCTATCTCCCTGCATATATCTTGCCCAACCTCGGGCAATTTCGGTAATATCGATCTCGTAAGTAGCCCACGCCGTTGCCGCAGGAACGGATGTCACGCCGACATTAGCGTTTTCGCTCATGTTTGCAATGTTTGGCTCATACACCGCAATAGGGGCGGGGAGCTCACCAAAGAACCACAAATCGTAGTTTAAGGGCTTTGCCGTGATCGTACAAGCATCTCCCGGCTCCATATAAAGGTGCAGGCTTACGTTGCCAATATCGCATTCCTCTATGCCGTACACACTAATGTCACCGCCGTAATCCTCGTAAAAATCCGGGAATACGTAGAATATCTCGCTGAAATTATTTTTCAAGACGTGGTGACCGGGGTCTGCCAATGCTGCATCAGCATCGCTTTGCGTCTCATACCGTCCCATGTCAGCAATAGTCTCATGCCTTATCCCTTGATCATCCCAAAATTCGGTTGTAATCGTAATCGTCGGATCCACGTACACGGGGTATACGGTGGTATCTGCGTTGAGGAACTCCTCCGGGGCGGTGACGGTGAGGGTGTAGCCGCCGAATTTTACGTTGGCTTCGATGCTCATGCTGCCAAGCGTGGTGTTCCCTGCGCTATCTGTAATAAGGATTTCTCCCAGCTTCATCAACGTTGCGTCTCTTGCATCCAACAGACACCACACGCCGTCAATGAGGGCAGGGGTAAGACCGTTTGTTGTCAAAGTAAAGGAAAAGGTATTCTTTCCTACGTTGGAGTAGAGAATAATATCCTCCTTAACGCCCGAGAGCTGCGTCTCGTAAGAGATCGCCGTCCCCGTGCCAAATACTCCCTCGTACAGCACCGTATTGCCGCCCGCCGTGACCGTGGGCTGCACCAATGCCGCAGCTGCGGGCTTCATGGTGACCGAGTACTCTCCGTACTTCACCCTGACGCCGATTGTGAGTGCGTTTCCGAAATACGCCTTGACGTC
This sequence comes from Clostridia bacterium, assembly GCA_017452215.1. Classification (GTDB taxonomy): domain Bacteria; phylum Bacillota; class Clostridia; order Oscillospirales; family CAG-272; genus UMGS1865. Next base: position 317 of record JAFTMU010000100.1, on the reverse strand, counting down.
ATTCTGCGTCATGGCGTAGGAGTATCCCGTCTCGGCAGTGCTTGCCGTAATGGCTGTGCTCTTATCCTTGATGCTTCCGTCCTCCGAGACGTACTTGACGGGCACCGTATAAATATATGTTGTAGTGGAGCCATCACGGTTCTGGAACATGACCGTGTTCAGCGCCTCCTCCTGCTCGTGCAGGCGGTTGACGTGTTGCTTCTCCATTGCAGCCGCAAGGCTCACCACCTCGGGGCGCTCCACGTCCTCTACACGCAAGCCTTGCAGCTCCAAGAGAGTTTTCTCTCCCGGACCCAACACAGGCTCCGTCAACTCCG